>JBFLZA010000549.1:0-6330 GCA_040756535.1 Cyanobacteriota bacterium | reverse complement strand
TAGGCGTGTTCGTAGTTGATGGCGAGGGAAAAACTTACTACGCCAATGAAACCGCCCAGCAGTTGCTTGGCAAAGACATCGTGCCGGAAGGCATCCTTGAACAATTGCCAGAGGTGTATCAATCCTATGTCGCGGGGCAAGAACAGATTTACCCCACCGACAACCAGCCCCTCGTGCGGGCATTGAGAGGCGAAAGAGCAGCAGCTGATAATCAGGAAATCCGCCGAGGCGACAAAGTTATTCCGCTAGAGGTGTGGGCGACCCCAATTTTTGATGATAGAGGTAATGTTGTTTTTGCGATCGCTGCCTTTCAAGACATCACCCACCGCAAACAAGCCGAAGCCGAACGCCTTCGTTTTACCCAAGAACTCGAACTCAAAAATGCTGCCTTGCAGCGCCTCGATCGGCTTAAGGATGAGTTTTTAGCCAATATCTCCCACGAACTGCGTACCCCCCTCAATGGCATCATCGGGATTACCGAATCTCTGATTGATGGGGCGGCAGGGCCGCTGAGCGATCAGCAAATCTTCAATCTTTCCATGGTTGTTTCTAGCGGCAAGCGGCTAGCAAGTCTAGTCAACGACATCCTTGATTTTGCCAAACTGAAGAACCGAGACATCGAACTGCAAAAAAAGCCCATCGACTTTTGCCAAATTGCGGAAGTTGTTCTCAATCTTTCTTTGCCTCTTTTAGCTGGCAAACCCATAGAACTGAACAACGAAATTCAACCCGATTTCCCCGCTGTTGATGGCGATGAAAATCGCCTGCAACAAATCATGTACAATCTGGTCGGCAACGCCATTAAATTCACAGAATCGGGGTCAATCACTGTATCGGGGGCAGTTGTGAATGACTGGGTGGAAATCACCGTTGCTGACACCGGGATTGGCATCCCCGCCGATAAATTCGACGACATCTTTAAATCCTTTGAGCAAGCTGATGCCTCTATCTCCCGTGAGTATGGGGGGTCGGGACTAGGATTGAGTATCACCAAACAACTCGTGGAACTGCACGGTGGTACAATCCGCGTCGAGTCCGAAGTGAACCAAGGGTCGCGATTCATTTTTACCCTGCCTATCAGTGCCCAAACTCTAGAACCGACACCAAGCACCAATCAAAGGATTGCCGAAGGCAGTAATAGCTGTGCGATCGCTAAACTTCGAGAAGATAGCACATCACCTCTACCTCAAATCATACAGGCAGCCCCTTCACCTCGTGAATTTACTATTTTGGCTGTAGACGACGAACCCATTAATCTGCAAGTCGTCGCCAACCATCTGTCATTACACAACTACGCCGTTATCCAAGCGAATAATGGCATAAAAGCATTAGCCGAAATTCGCAACGGTTTGAGACCGGATTTGATCATTCTGGATGCCATGATGCCGAAGATGTCGGGCTATGAAGTTTGCAAAACAATCCGCGAACAATTTCCCGCCACTGTCATGCCCATCGTGATGTTGACGGCAAAAAATCAAGTGTCAGACCTTGTGGAAGGCTTGAGTGCAGGTGCCAATGATTATCTAACCAAACCCGTCTCGAAAAATGAACTCTTAGCCCGGATTAAAACGCATATTGAATTATCTAAAATCAATGTCACCTATCGCCGCTTTGTCCCCCATGAATTTCTGCGCTTTCTAGGGCATGAAAGTATTGTGGATGTGCGTTTGGGCGACCAAGTGCAGAAGGAAATGTCAATTATGTTCTCTGACATTCGTTCCTTTACGAGTATGTCAGAAGAAATGTCTCCTAAAGAAAACTTTGATTTTATCAATTCCTACTTGAGTCGGGTGGGGCCAGTTATTCGTCAGCACAATGGTTTTATTGATAAATACATTGGCGATGCGATCATGGCACTGTTTCCTGAAAGTCCTGAAGATGCCCTACAAGCTGCGATCGATATGCAGAAACAAGTGGCACTCTACAATGAACACCGCCAAAACATTGACTATCTCCCAATCGCCATTGGTATTGGTTTGCATACAGGAACTTTGATGCTGGGCACCATAGGCGAAGAACAGCGGATGGAATCTACTGTGATTTCCGATGCTGTTAACTTAGCATCTCGCCTGGAAGATTTGACCAAAGTCTATGGAGCTGCCATTATTATCAGTGGGCAGACGTTATTAGGTCTTGACGATCAAACCCGATATCAGTACCGATTTCTTGGTCAAATTCCAGTTAAAGGTAAAAAAGAGCTGGTTCCAGTGTTTGATGTCTTCGATGCCGACTCTCCTCAAATTGCCGACCTAAAGTCGCAAACCAAGACAAAATTTGAAGAGGGAATTTTACTTTATCACGCAAAAAAATATGCGGAAGCTTATCGAATATTCCAAGAGATAATCCAGATAAACAACTGCGATAAAGCGGCGAAACTCTATGTCAAAAGCTGTGAAGATGTCCTAACTCAGAAAAGTCCTGAAGGTAGGGCTTTGATTGAAACCATCAATGAGACAATTGGCACTGTCTATAAACTATCTAGAAAATAGGTAGGGGAAGCAGGGAATCTCGTGGAGGCAGGAGGAGAGAGAGTTTCAGTACTTTTTTTTGCCTGATCGCGTAATGACAAAGGACGTGTTCGCGCAGCAAGGCAAAGCCCAATCCCCCGCTGTCGATGTCGGGGGATGAGCTTAAACGCTGCTCCAAAAATCAAAGTTTTGCTTATCTAGGCCCTATATTGAGAAAATCGAGAAAATTTTGCCTTAATTCTGCTGAAGTGTAAGCCATTGTACTTAGATATTTCAGTTATTTTACTGAAGCTCTCTCCCACAGGTCAGGTGTAAGATTAAGGGCAATAGAAAGAGGTTGACCGCTCAACGTTCAAACTAGTTGTATTAGTAATTTATCTATCTCTTCGTCCACAGCCAGGAAGGGGACTTTGTTCACCTTGTGGGCATTCACCCTTTTTGCTCGACTCTTGAGCTAATAGATGTGGCTCAAGACTAGGCTGGTGTAGGGTTCCGGCGCGAACACCCATCTGTGGAACACTAACGGCTACACCAGTCAATAACACACTTGTTAACAGGAGCGAACTATAATTTGGCATTTTGGGATGTCCTTGTCAGAGTTTCTATTCACTGATTCGGATCTCCAATGGCAGTATCAGTAAAAAACGCAGTGAGAGAAACAGTTAATCAACTGTCCACTATTTATTTCTTTAATAAATAAGTAATTTTAGATTTGAAGAACCGTTTCCTCGGACAGTTAAAAAACTGACACGCATTCAGGGTACAAAGGGGTAGTTTTATGTATAGAGTAGAATTAGAAAAATCTATTCTTAAGGGAGTTGAAAAAATTTCTCTTTTAAGATTTAAATCCTGAAAACATCCTTACCTCATGACCTCGTGCTGAAGAGTAGACGATTGAATCGGGGAAAAAGTACTACATCATATCTAGAAGCACACAACTCTACATCCCTACATTAAACTCCCTGTAAACGTAAAAACCCGGCTTTTAGAGCCGGGATGTACTGCCGTATCCAATCTCAATTTCTCATTCTCCTCACAGTAAAGCGGCTTTCAACCGCTCGTCGTGGTTTTTCATTTAGCGTCCGCTACCCCGATTGTCCTCGTCACTAGGATCGACAGCTATATCCTTGACCAAGGAGCGAGATAAACAGTCAAGACTTTCACCCCAATTCCCAGAACGGAATTGAAGCGAAAACGCACTTATGTAGTTGCACATAGAGATCTCCGTATCCGAGTTTCTACTGCCTTTATTCAGATAGGGAGAAGCCCGATCAGGACAAAACCCAAAAGTCAATTAATCTTTTGAGAAGGGCTTATCCTTATCCCTTAAGCTATTTCTATTTCCCTAAAATTCCCCTATCTGGGAAAAAACTAGAATAATGTGCCCTTTTAGGAAATTGTAAAAATTAAACGGTACCCTCAGAATTCAGCTTCTAGTCGTCTCCAAAAGCATCGGCACTATGAGCTTTTCCCCTTTTGAATTTTGAATTTTGAATTACCGACTACACATTTTCTCCCTGATTCAATTGCATCCTGATGGCAGCAAAAGTAGTACTAACTGGAATGCTTGCTAATCCCTGAACGCTGCTTCTGTCGCTGCCCAATGAAGGATAAATTCAAAAGCGAAATGCTCCCAATTATACTAAGGAGAATAACGTCTAAACAGTTGCCCTTACTGTCATTGGCTCTATAGAACTAGTGACAATCTATCTGAACGGGGAGGTCTGAAGGGCTATAGTACTGCCTCCAGAGCAGTAGGGTTGGGAGGGGAGCATGTCAAAATAAAGGTTTAAGACCTGTGCAATCAAAGCTTGTGAACTCACCATGACCACTTCTCGCCGTCGCTATCACATTACAACTTTCGGCTGTCAGATGAACAAAGCTGATTCCGAGCGTATGGCTGGCATTTTAGAAGATATGGGCTTCGAGTGGTCAGAAGACCCCAACGATGCTAACTTAATTCTTTACAACACCTGTACGATTCGGGATAACGCCGAGCAAAAGGTTTATTCTTACTTGGGAAGACAGGCAAAACGCAAGCAGGAACAACCTGACTTAACTCTTGTGGTTGCTGGATGTGTTGCCCAGCAGGAAGGAGAAACCCTGCTGCGCCGAGTGCCAGAGCTTGATTTGGTGATGGGCCCGCAACACGCCAATCGTTTGGGAGATTTGCTCGAACAGGTATTTGAGGGCAATCAAGTTGTCGCTACAGAACCCATTCATATTGTTGAAGATATAACCAAACCTCGTCGCGACAGCACGGTAACGGCGTGGGTGAATGTGATTTATGGCTGCAACGAACGCTGCACCTATTGCGTGGTTCCCAATGTCCGGGGAATTGAGCAATCTCGCACTCCAGAAGCCATTCGTGCTGAGATGGAACAGTTGGGGCAGCAGGGCTACAAAGAAGTTACCCTTTTAGGACAAAATATCGACGCCTACGGACGTGATCTCCCCGGCGTGACTGAGTCCGGGCGTCACCAGCATACCTTGACAGATTTGCTCTATTATGTTCATGATGTACCGAGTATTGAGCGCATCCGCTTCGCCACAAGTCACCCCCGCTATTTCACCGATCGCTTAATTCGTGCTTGTGCAGAGTTGCCTAAGGTGTGTGAGTACTTCCACATTCCCTTCCAGTCAGGTGATAATGAGATACTCAAAGCCATGAGCCGAGGATATACTCAAGAAAAATATCGCCGCATTATCGATAAGATTCGCGAGCATGTGCCAGATGCTTCGATTAGTGCTGATGCGATCGTTGGCTTTCCTGGGGAAACGGAAGAACAGTTTGAGAATACGCTCAAGCTAGTTGAGGATATTAGCTTTGACCAACTCAATACTGCTGCTTATTCTCCTCGCCCCGGCACTCCAGCTGCACTGTGGGAAAATCAACTGAGTGAGGAAGTAAAAAGCGATCGCCTCCAGCGTCTCAATCATCTGGTGGGAGTTAAGGCAGCCGAGCGATCGCAGCGTTACTTAGGACGCATCGAAGAAGTTTTAGTTGAAGACCAAAATTCTAAAGACAAAACCCAAGTCATGGGGCGTACTCGCGGGAATCGTCTCACCTTCTTTACGGGCGATATACAGGAACTCAAAGGGCAATTGGTAAAAATTAAAATTACCGAAACTCGTGCCTTTAGTTTAACGGGTGAGCCTCTAGAAGCACTCACTTGCCAACCTGTATAAATGGGTCTAGACGCAAGAATCACCTAATTAATCGAGCGAACCAATCGGATGAGGTACAGTTGCCTCGTCCGATTTTAGTTCGAGAGGTGGTAAAGGCGAAACCACTCTCTACGGGGTTTCTTGTAAATCCGGGCGTTCTTCGGGAACGATCGCTCCTTCTACTGGGCAAACTTGGAGACAGATGCCACAGTCAATACAGGTTGCAAAATCAATCCAGTACCAGTCCGTACCCTTGGCATTTTTCCCCGGCCCTTCATGGATACAAGCTACGGGGCAAGCATCAACGCAATCGGCAACGCCTTCACAAGTATTGGTGACAATTGTGTGTGGCACAGTGTTCTCTCTTACAATCGGCTACGATTTCTAGCGTACCAAGATTAGACATTGCTGTGCGTAGCCGATTGAGGTGATGGAGTGAAGTCATGATCTTGCCTCTCCCCATCTCCCCATCGTCGTATCACCCTACTTCCTTCATCCTGATTCGCTCTATCTCAGCGTCTCAATTGTCGGTGTGCCATTGGCTTGAATCCAAGCGAGGTAGGTAATGCATCGGCAACGGGCATACTTCCGGATATCTTCAGGCGTGCGCCCCCCCAAATCCATCTCTACCCGCACCAAATGCTCGGAATCTCTAAGTTTTTGGGCATAGCCAAAGGCAGCCGCTTCAGCTTGC
>JBFLZA010000548.1:0-6396 GCA_040756535.1 Cyanobacteriota bacterium | reverse complement strand
ATCTTTATTTAACTTTTAACGTTACCTTTCTTTATAGTATCGGTTTGATTTGACTCACTGGGCTGATCTTACCGATCACTAGCTGTAGGGAATTCCGACACCAAGAAATCTGATTCCTTTTTCCCTTTTCCCTTTTCCCTTTCAGAAGCCCGCAGGGCTTAACGCCTGATGTATTCGCTCTTTTACTACTACACTATCGGTTTTAAGCGGTTTGCCCCTTCCTCCAACAGGTTCATCCAATTGGGTGAAAAAGTTTCATGTAGCTCAGGTTAAGTGTTTTAACTTATGGGCATACAGTCAAATTTCCCATTTTGGAGTCCCTTTCCCAATTCAGATAAATTTTTAGCCATGATTTCTGCAACAATCAACTGGATTATGCGCTAATTTAGCTGAAGATTGTATCCTTGTTGTCTTTAGAGACCCTGCCGTGCCTAAGTCTATTCATTTATTTTCTATTTTTGCTCTCCTAGGTTTGCTGAGTGTGCAAGCACCAGTCGTTGGACAGGCACTCGTACCCTATACCCTCCAACTAGATTCAAAGCAATTAGAGCAGCAGGGCTTGAATCTGGCTCAGGATGCGGTTCAGTTGGTGCGTTTCCAGCAATACGATTTGGCGCTACCGAGAGCAGCGTTGGCGACTCAACTGGCTCCTAAGAGTTATCAAACTTGGTTTATTCTGGGGAGTCTATATGTACAGAGCAAAGAGCTGGACAAGGGAATTACAGCGTTACAGCAGGCTCAAGCTTTAGCCCCCAAAGAATCAGGAATTTACTTCACCTTGGGATCAGCACGTTTTCAAAAAGGCGACTATGCTACTGCAGTTGCTGATTTGGAAAGAGGGTTGAAGATCAAATCCGATGTTCCCGAAGCCTTGTTTGACTTGGGTAATGCTTACTATATGCTCAAGCAGTTCGATAAAGCGATCGCGCAGTATGAAAAAGCAGTCGCCCAAGAAAAAAAATTCTGGCCCGCCATTAACAACATCGGTCTGGTAAAGTACGAACAGGGCGATGTCAAGGGAGCGCTGGACAAGTGGCAAGCTGCGATCGCTATCGATGATGAAGCGGCAGAGCCTCGACTCGCTGCCGCTGTAGCCCTGTATTCTAGAGGAGAACAAGAGAAAGGACTGGCGATGGGAGAAGCGGCAATCCGCCTAGATAGTCGCTATGCTGACTTAGACTTTCTCAAAGAAAACCTCTGGGGTGAGCGCTTGATCGCTGAAACGAAAAAGTTTTTGGAAAACCCAAGGATTCAAGCCAGTCTTGCCCAAAGCCAAGAGCTGCCGATCCAAGGGGAACAAGCTCCCCAGTAAAGTCAGCTCCGGTCAATTCTAGATCAAGCCCCCTCTTTAATCCGACAAGAGCGTCCGACTCTTGTCGGTTGCTAATGTAATGCGTCAGGCATCTCCACAGGAGGACAGGTAATATAACCTTTTCTTCGAGAATTTTTTCTTCGTCCTGTAGCATCTTGCCGAAATGCCCCTTAAGTAGTACATGTGTACTTAAGTAGATGTCCTGTTCATCGGTAGCCTGAGTTTAATGCGAAAGAGGAACACACCTCTGATCGGATTAAAGTAAGGGTAGTGAGACAACGGTGTTAAGCCTCTTAGTCTTTTGGTAGCAGTGCCATGATCTGATCAACAAACTGTTGATGGTCAACAACTGGTTTGGAGATGTAGCCATCAGCACCACTCTGTTTGAGGAAATTTTCGCGATCGCCTTCCATCGCATGAGCTGTTACCAAAATAATCGGTAAATTGGATGTTTGAGCATCAGCTTTCAACATTTGTGTAATCTTAATGCCATCCACTGCCTTACCTCGGTAAACACTGTGAGATAGGGAAACATCCATCAAGATAATGTCAGCTGCTCCAGACTGAGCAATTTGCATCACCTCTTCCACATCTTCGGTATGCTTCACATCCAAGCCGCCCCGTTTACTGAGAATCTTGGAAAAAACGCGAGCATTAATGGGATCGTCTTCTACAATCAGAACGGTTTTCATGGGCGTTGCATCAAAAAGGTGGTCGTGTATCAAAAATGCGATTTGATAATAAGTCTGACAGGGACTGTTCGATAATGCCAGGATGGCATACGCTTCGTAATCACATTTTGGTCAAAAATTAGGGAACTTCAACTCATGGCAAAACAGCTCAACTTACTGGCGACCGGTCAGGTCATCCCCACGGCTTTACACGCGGAGATGCAACGGTCTTATCTTGAATATGCCATGAGTGTGATTGTTGGACGGGCCCTACCGGATGTTCGGGATGGTCTCAAACCCGTTCATAGGCGTATTTTATATGCGATGCACGAATTGGGTTTAACACCCGATCGACCGTATCGCAAATGTGCTCGTGTGGTTGGGGATGTTTTGGGAAAATATCACCCCCACGGCGACCAAGCGGTTTACGACGCACTGGTACGACTTGTCCAAGTCTTTTCCTCACGCTATCCCCTCCTCGATGGTCATGGCAACTTTGGTTCGGTGGATAATGACCCACCGGCCGCTATGCGTTACACCGAAACGCGACTGGCTCCCATCAGCCATGAAGCTCTCCTCTCGGAAATTGGGGAAGCAACCGTTGATTTTATCGACAACTTCGATAACTCCCAGCAAGAGCCGGTGGTGCTACCCGCTCAATTGCCAGTGTTACTGCTTAACGGTTGCTCTGGGATTGCCGTTGGGATGGCAACCAACATTCCTCCCCACAACTTGGGAGAGGTTGTTGATGGTTTGATTGCTCTGATTGACAATCCCGATTTAGCCGACGAAAAATTGTGGAAATTAATTCCAGGTCCAGATTTTCCCACAGGGGGGGCAATTATCGAAACCTCTGGAATTCGGGATGCCTACAGCATCGGTCGCGGCAGTATCCCAGTGCGGGGTATTGCTGGCCTTGAGGAGATTCAAGGGGGTCGCGGTCGTCATCGACGCACGGCAATTGTAGTGAGTGAACTGCCCTACCAAGTGAATAAGGCAGGTTGGATTGAAAAAGTCGCTGACTTGGTGAATCAGGGGCGGATTGACGGGATTGCCGACTTGCGGGACGAAAGCGATCGCGAAGGGATGCGTGTGGTGGTGGAACTCAAACGAGACGCCCAATCTCATGATGTTCTTGAGCAGTTGTACAAGCAAACAGCCCTCTCTTCCAATTTTGGCGCGATTATGCTGGCGTTGGTAGATGGACAGCCCCGTCAACTGTCACTGCGGCAGTTATTAGAGGAATTCTTACACTTTAGAGAACAAACGCTCACTCGACGATATGCCTACGAGTTAGAAGAAAATGAAAAACGCCTCCACATAGTTCAAGGCTTACTGGCGTGCTTGAAGCATCTTGATGCCGCAATCGACATTCTCAGAAATGCCCCAGATGGCACAACAGCGAAAATGTCACTGCAAAGCGAGTTAAATATCAGTGAGATTCAGGCAGATGCGATATTAAGTATGCCTCTGCGACGCCTTACGGGTTTAGAACGGCAAAAGTTACAAACTGAGTTTGAAGAGCTCACCACACAAATTGAGCAGTTGCGACACTTACTCAGCAATCGGCAAGAATTACTCAAAGCCTTGAAGAAAGATTTGCGATCGCTCAAGCGCAAATACGCCAACCCTCGCCGTACCAAAATTGTTACCCAAAAAGCAGCAACAAAACAATCTGCTGTTGCCAGTTCCCAGCCCCCAGTTGCCAAATCCCAAACCTCCGCGTCCAAAAAAGAGACAGGAAAAACCAAGAATAAGAAAAACTCGAATCAACCCTTACCCCTGATTCCCGATCTTCCTATCCATGAAGAGGAGACTCTTCTGGAAATTACTCACCAAGGGTACGTGCAACGGCAAAATCCCGCAAAGGCACAAAAAGCGATCGCTACGCCGAAAAACGGCGATAACTTTGTGGTTCAAACTCAATTAGTCACTACCCAACAGGAGTTAGTTGCCATTACCAGCAGTGGCAAAGCTTACCCGATCAAAGTTCGGGATATTCCCCCCGCCGCTGGCCGCAAGCAGGGAGTGCCCTTAGCGAGCTTGCTACCCGAAGCGGCACAATCTGAAATCGTTGTAGCCCACTTTTTACTGCCTGAATCTTCGGATACTCTCACCCTGATTTTGCTCACGCAGCAGGGCCGCATCAAACGCTTATCGATTTCCGAGTTGAGTAACCTCACCAGTCGCGGTGTGACGCTGATTAAGCTCAAGGATGACGATTGTTTGCAATACGTTGGCTTTGCGGAAACTGGTGAACAAGTGGCTTTGGCAACCAGTAATGGACGGGTTCTGCGTTTCGAGATTAATGATGAACAGTTGCCCCTAATGGGACGTAGTGCTCAAGGCAATCAAGCTTTGCGACTAGGGCGTCGGGAACATTTGGTGGGGTGTGTAGCACTCTCGGCTGATGAGGATTTGTTTCTGGTTTCCGAACAGGGATATGGGAAGCGCTTGCCTTTAAGTGCAATCCGGCGAGTCAATCGAGGGGAAATTGGGACTCCAGCACTTCAGTTCAAGACTTCTACAGATAGTCTTGTAGGAATGGTAGCAGCCTTACCCGATACTGAAGTAGCACTGCTCACTAGTGCCGAGCGGGTGGTGCGTTTATCGGTAAAATCAGTGAAGTTGTGGGGCAAAGATGGGACAGGCGATCATATCGCCAAACTCAAGCCTGAAGAAAAAATCATCTCTGTCACCGACTTGACCACAAAACCTTCTTAAAAACTGTTTGCTTTTGAGACTTTAACCTGTACCGTGAACCCTACTCAAGAAGACGATTTTAAGAATCATCTCCAGTCTCAAGCCGTAGCTCTGGTTGAAAAGGCAACAGGCGGAACGAGTGAACCGCTTGTGGTTGAAGCTCTGCTCAAAGCCTGTACTCTTCTGGAAGATAGTTCCATAAGTGACGCCCCCTTGATTGCCCTCGAACAGGATGTTCGTACAGACACAGGAACTTATCATCTGTTTGTCCGGCGGCTCAGCAGCAGTGTTCCTGCAGGAAAATTTCAAATTTTGATCACCCGCGAATTGGCATCCGGCTTAATTTACCCGGATGCTTGAGCCTGTCCTCAAACCCTGGTGGGGCAACCACAGCGGGATTGCCCCTACCATTCTACGGCGTAACACCTCGGAGCGTAGCGAGGGCATTGCGGACGCGCTCAATAGGTTCACGGTTAAACCGAGCCTTGGGAGCCTGCATGATATTCAGAACTTTGGTTAATTCAGCGATCGCTTGTTGGCGTTGGTTAGCTGAAAGACTGCCATTCTGCCATGCGATCGCCGTATCCCGCGCAATTTCCCCCAGAATTGTCGCGGCATACCCTGGCGAGTGTTTCTTGTTGCTTACAAGCAAAGCCCGGAGTTTGGGCACCAGATCCAGTGCGGCTGGTCCAAACTTCCCAATCTGAATAATTGCACCATTGCGCTCGTTATCATCGGTAGAGTCTAATCGCGCTGTATAGTAGGGCAGAATATAAGGCGTGGACTGTGAACCATACTCCTGTAACTGAGACAGTGCCTCCTGCTGAATGGATGAATCGGGGTACTGCACCAATCGCCCGACAACAGGTAAGCCTTGAGTCTGTCCTAACCTGAGTAATGCCCACGCGCTTGCAAGCTGCATCCAAGGATTATTATCTTTGAGGGCAGTCGTTAGGGCAGGAATAGCGCTGCGATCGCCCAGCTTGCCTAAGGCAATAGCAGCATTGACTCGCACCAGTTCCTCAGGGTTATCAGGAGGTGGGGGGTATGGGTTTGTACCTGGAAAGAACGATGGCAAAGGGCGCAACCGTGGTAAAGAGGGTATATTCAAACCGTATCGATTCGAGGTGGGTGGCACATAACGTCCTGTATCTTCCAGTCGTGCCACCAAGTCAGGAACCGCAGATTGGGCCGCCCCTCCGAGATTGCCCAGCAGTTGCGCCACCTCCAAGCGAACAACGGGCTCTGGTGCTTTTAACGCTTGGACTAATCCTGGTAATGCCCCTGTCCCCAGCAACTCTAAGGCTTCGCTTGCGGCATTACGAACCGTGAAATCGTCATCTTTAAGTGCGATGAGTAACTGGGAAGTAGTGCTGCTATCAGCTTCCGCTCCCAAGACTTTACGCAGAAGTGAGCGAGAGTCTCGAAACACTTCGGCTGCACTGCGACGCAGGTTAGGGTCAGGGTGTTGTAAGGCTTCTAACCAGTGAGGCAGTAAGGGGATAGAGGCTCCAATTTCAGAGAGCGCCCATGTGGCATTGAGCTTCACCCAAGGATCGGAGTCTTGCAAGGCTTGGGTGAGGGGGGGTGTTGCTAATGTTCTAGCGGGTAAACCAATTTTTCCCAGTGCTGCGATCGCTGTAATCCGCAGCAGGTTTTCGGGATTGTTGGGAGGGGTAGGTGGGGTACGCCGTTCTCTAACACTGCTTA
>JBFLZA010000547.1:0-6416 GCA_040756535.1 Cyanobacteriota bacterium | reverse complement strand
GAATCTTCAAGCTCTTGTTGGGTAATTCCAGAAAAGTACTGATTTGCCTCAGATCGTCGTCTTTAACCTGCTGCGTTTTATGGCTAAAAGCGAAGCTGTGCAAGGAGGATTGTAGACGTTTAAAAGCAACTGGTTACACTCTCTCTCCGTTTGGGTCTAGTCTGCTATGGCGCATTTATTTGCATATACTGAATGCAGGGAATTGAGAGGTGCGATCGCATAAGGCTTTCCAGTCTTCAGTCGTAATGAGCGATCGCACTCGTATCCTTTACAGGTGGAGCAGTTGAGAATCCTTGTGATTAAAACCCTAAATTTTCAAGAGTTCTTTTAATTTCCTCCTTACTAGTCATCCAAAAACAACGTTTAATTTCTTACTGACGACGAAGTTATTTTTGGACAAGCCCTTACTGAACCATTTCAGCGATCGCATGGCAAAAAAGTGACAGCGCAGGCAACTTTTACCCCTAACCGTACTGCAACGCTACACTGACTAGACATGAACAAATGTAAAGAACAGGATATTTAGTGATGCAGACTATCGCATTAGGTCAAAATGGTTTAACCGTCACCGCTTTGGGCATTGGCACTTGGGCATGGGGTGACAAGCTGTTTTGGAACTACGGCAGCGACTACGGTGCTTCACAGGTGCGAGAAGCCTTTGAGGCAACCTTGGATGCAGGGATTAGCTTTTTTGACACGGCGGAAATATACGGATTGGGAGAATCCGAAAGACTTTTGGGACGCTTTATCAAAGAGCTAGGGCGTCCCACGCAGATTGCAACTAAATACTTTCCCCTACCCTGGCGCTTTACAGCTGAGTCTGTCTCTGACGCTCTGACAGAAAGCTTAAAACGTCTACAAGTTGATCGCGTCGAACTGTACCAAGTGCATATGCCGTTCAGCTTCTTTATGAGCCAAGAGACGCTGATGAATGCTCTGGCAGATGAAGTCAAACGGGGCAGAATCGCTGCTATTGGTGTGAGCAACTACTCTGCCGATCAAATGCGAGAAGCTCACGGGTACCTAGCGGCGCGTGGCGTACCCCTTGCCGTGAATCAGGTGCAATACTCCTTGCTGGCGAGGAAAATTGAAAGCAATGGCATCTTAGACACGGCACGTCAGTTGGGCGTAACTATCCTTGCCTACAGTCCCTTAGCTCAAGGGTTAGTCACAGGCAAATACACCCCTGAGAACCATTACAATTTCAGTGATGCACGCCGCATTGACCCCCGCTTCAGTAAAAGCGGTTTGGAAAAAATTGCTCCTGTCATCAATCTCCTGCGTCAGCTTGGAGAAAAATACGATCGCACTCCCGCACAGGTTGCCCTCAACTGGCTGGTTGCTCAAGGCGTCGTTCCCATTCCCGGTGCAAAAACAGCACAGCAAGCTAAACAAAATGCTGGTGCTTTAGGTTGGAGTTTAAGCCCAGAGGATGTTGCCCAGTTAGACCAGACTACTCGTCCCTGGCTGAGCTAGTGCTAGCTGTTGGGAATAAACCATCAGTCTTGATGAATAAGCAGGTCGGTAGAAGTGAGGGTTGTCCTTAGTCTTTTGTCCTGAGTCTTTAGTACTAAAGTACTCTTAACCAATGACGGTCATGACCCGTTGTCTTTTTTTGACCCCTTGCTTAGTTTTTGATGAACTGATTGAAAGCTAATTCTTTGTCAACTTAGGTTTAAATGTGTAAGGGATGATTGATTTTTGTTAAAGGTCATCCCTTTCTTATGGATAAATAACAGAAAATATTCGACCTTTTGATATAGATTTGATACAAAGTCAGCCTGGATTTTAAATTTAATAAAATTTAGAATTTACGAAGGTTAATAAAAGTATTAATAAAAATGCAAATATTTGAACAGCTAGACGGCAAACTGAGCGATGTTGCTGAAGTTATTTTGGAACTCTTCAGTCCTCATCAGGCTACTTGTCTTGATTTAGGCGTACCTCCTTATTAAAGGAGTTTGGGAGGTAGAGCAAGATCTAAATAGCAGTTAAAAAAGCTAAATATTAGACCATAATTTTATAGAGAATGCAACCCCTCACCGCTCATCCCTCCGCGAGGGGATTTTTTCTCTTTTAAACACAAATACACTAAAAGTGTATTCCATATGACCTAAGTAATAATAGCCAGATTGAAGTGTGACAAAGCTCACAAAGCAATTGGTTTTATATCACTATCTGCTGCCATTCTTCATCACACTCATATAAGATTAGCTTCACAAAGAAAAGGTGTACAACTCACAAAAAAAGCAGACTATTCTCACAAGTCTGTTGGCGCTTAAATCACTCTCTACCAAAGGAAAATCCTTCATAGTAGAACTATCGAGTTCAATTCCGTCTAATGCTTGCACCAGTTCGCCTCCTACCTGGCGCTATATCTGATTTATTTGCTCAAGTCAGCATCTCTGGAAAGATTACCTTGGCTGACCGATATGGGTTAATGGCCGCCATATTAGAGGACTCAATGGATGAAGAAGAGAGAGCCTCAATTGATAGATTACTTCATGCCTTTTACCGAGGGCGGATGAAGATGGTGGATGAAATTTCAGCAATGTATTGAGGGAAAAAGTCAGGGAGTATTGGTTAGGAGGTAGGAGTCCGAACCTTATTCTCATCGGAGTCCGGGTGCATCCAGCGACGAGTCCCAAAATATTGACAGGAACGAGAGGCAATAGTTGTTGCCGTTGCTAGGGCTTCTGTAAAGTTTTGCCGCAAGATGGAGTGACAGAAGGCACCGTGAAAAACATCACCGGCACCAAGAGTATCGACAGCGTGAATTGGCGGTACTGGAATTTGACCTGATACACCAAGGCTGAGGTATTGAATCGGTTTTTCACCTTGGGTAATGGCAATGTGAGGAATTCCTATAGCGGTAAGATAGGCAATGACTTCCTTGCTGCTACTGCAACCTGGAGGATAAAAATTAGCTGAGCAAATGGCGTAATCAACGAACGGTAAAATTTTTTCAAATCCAGGTTTCCAACTGCCGCCATCAATGACTACTGGAATATTCTTGTCTTTGGCTAACTGCGCGATCGCATATCCAACTTCCATTTGATGGCCGTCAATCAGCACTACATCGACATCCAAATTAATGTCAGCAGGCAGTTGCTCTTTACCCATCTGAATTTTTGTGGCATTCAGTGAGATGACGGCGCGATCGCCAGTTGCTTCGGTAACGATGATAGAAGATACTGGCGGTGGTTTTGTCTGGCTGGGGTCCAGATCAGCCACCTTCACCCCATGACTTTCCAAATCCCCTCGAATCAGATGTGTAATCGGGTGAGTGCCAACAACACCCAGAAGGGTTGAGCGATCGCTTAGATAACTAAAGGTTACAGCTGCATTGGTTGCCGGTCCACCCGCCGCCACTGTGTAGTCAGAAGCAACCATTTTTTGATTATGGTTGGGAAGCTTGGCGGATAGGTATATGAGGTCTAACGTGACCATTCCGACAAAAAGCCCAGTTTTCGGCATCGAAAATCTCCAGTTAGGCTTTACTCAATATCCAAATGCTTGTATAGGAAGATACCGCATTTTAAAGCTTACTCAAAGATTCTCGCCAGAGAATAAAAGAGTTGATGAAGCTAATCCAGTTTTAGCGACATCCCTATAAAACCATGCCACAAATAGAACATACCCTCTTTAGTGACCGCTGCTACAAAACTTGATTTTACGAAAAATTCATCTTGAGTGTTAGCCCTTTAGCCTTTTACCGCCTATCACCCTGCCAGAGGGGGTGGGGTGAAGCTGCTGTCTTCCCAAGCGCTAACTGCATCACTACCTGGTCTAGGTCTAATGTTAAGTAAAAAATATTCCGACGGCTCAAGTGCAAGCTCTTCTTGGTCTGGTCGCACTGACTCCTTAAATCCATCGCTAGACCTATACACTTCAACAGGAGGGCTAGAAGACCCTATCCTGCACCATCATAAGTGCTGTAAATCAAGTTTTGTTCCCCCTACGGTTACACTTAACTCTAGCAACAGCTCCAGTCAAACCCTTCTAGACCCTGGCAACGGTCTTGGTCAAGCATTGAACCTTGGCACCTTTAATGGCAGACGCACATTGAGTGATGCGGTTAGCAGCACTGACCTCTATGACTACTACCAGCTAAATCTGAGTGCTAAAGGCAACTTAAATATAGTACTGGATGGTCTCAGTGCTGATGCTAATTTACAACTCTTTAACAGTCATGGCACCCTGATTGGAAATTCTTTCCAATTAGGGATGCTGCCAGAATCAATAAATCTTTCGGAAACAGGTGCTGGCACTTACTACGTTCGCGTCTCTCAGTATAGTGGTAGTACTAACTACAACCTCAGCCTCAGCACTGACTATGCGGGTAATACTCTGAGTGCAGCTCGTGACATCGGTACTCTAAATGGTACCCAGACGTTGCAAGATTTTGTTGGCAGCAGTGACTCTGACGACTACTATCGATTGAACTTAAGTACTGCGGGCAGTTTAAGCGTTAGACCCGATGGGCTTAGCGCTAATATCAATTTGCAACTCCTAAATAGTAATGGCATCCAACTTGGAAATGCTTCCCAAGTCGGCAATACTACACAAGCTATTAATTTTTCGGGTTTAGCAGCAGGAACCTATTACGTCCGACTCTATCCAACCAGTGGCGATACTAACTATTCTTTATCCCTGTCTACTTCTCAACAAAGCGAAGCCAACCAGCCTTTAACTGCACAGACCGGCAGCAGCATAAACACTCCAATCCCACCTAGTACTAGCACTGCTTTGAGTTCTCCATTTACTAGCTTTAGTGTGGGGGATGCGTCGGGTGATAACACGGCAAATACTGTCTTTCAGGGAGGGGCTATACGCCTTAGCTATAACTATCAAGGTGTAGCATCCCCGTCAAATATTCGCTTGGAAGCTTTAAGTAACGGTAACATTGTCTCTACTTTTGAACTAGGGAGTGGGAGTAGTTCATCCAACAAACTGATTAACCTTGCTAGCGTTTCTAGCTTAACGGCAGGTGATTATCAATTCCGTTTAGTAGCTACCATAAATGATCAAAATGCCTTCTCTAATACTCAATCTATCAAGATTCTGACTAATAGCCGGATTAATGGCACCTTTACCGCTGATTCGTTGGCATATTTATCCGAATTAGGGACAGGTGCTATCTTCCTGGGACTTGGTGGAACCGATACTCTCGATTTAAGTTCTTTGAGCATCAACAGCTCTAACATTACTAGTATTAATGGACTAAGCGTCAGTGCGTTTAATCCCTTGTCTGGTTCAACAACGAACCAAGCGATTTATCACGGTACAGCTTTCGACTACATCACCCTTTCCGATGGTCGAGAAATCTACTTCCAAGGCATTGAGTACCTCCGTTTTACAGATGGGACAACTTTAGAGCTACAGGTTCGTCCCAACGATACTTACTTTAGTTCTCAGTGGAATCTTGCCGTATCTGATGTACCGAGTGCATGGCGCTTTACTCAGGGAGCTAGTAATGTCTTGTTAGTTTCTCTAGATACGGGAATTTTGACAGCCGTAGGAGCAAGCGGTGGAATTGTTGATATTAATACTAATCGCTTGATTACCGATACGACTGATGATGATAACTACAATGATTATGGGCACGGACATTCTGCAATTAGTATCATGTCCTCTAGTGCTAACAACAGCTCAGGTATTGCTGGTATCAACTGGAACAGCAGCGTGTATGTAACAGATGTGTATTCTGGCGTCTCTTTGCAGCAAGCCATTCAGGATGCGATTAACTACGCAAAAGCCAATAATATGAAAGTGGTTTTCCAAGGCGGTATCCAGGGTGATTATTGGCTAACGAGTGGTGGCACACAAGCCCAACTCGAACAGTTGATTAAGGATAACTCTGATAATGCGATTTTTGCGATCGCAGCCGGTAATGGCGGTGTTACTGCTGATTTAAATACGACTGGCCAAGATGTGAATGGCGTTGCCAAGCTGCAAAGCACTCACAATAATATGATTTCAGTAGGCGCACTTCAAAAAACGGGTACAGCAACGGTTAATAACATGACCAATGCTACTGCTGTCGATCTTCCCACCTACTCTAATCGCGGCACTGATTTGACACTCGTTGCAGCTACTGATTCCCCAGCGATGGACAAGTTCGGGAATATGAACTTCTTTACGGGAACCTCGGCAGCTAATCCTAACTTGGCAGGAATCGCCTCACTGGTTTGGAGTGTTAATCCTAGCCTAACCGCAGCGCAAGTCCGTCAAATTCTCGTCGAAACCGCGATGGATTTGGGAACAACCGGTCGGGATAATACCTTTGGTAGTGGCTTGGTGAATGCAGATGCTGCTGTTCGTCGCGCCGTGGCACTACAGCGAAATCTTGAAGTAGCTAATCTTTATTCGGGGAACGTATTTGTATAATCCCTAGCTCTACTAATACTAATCTC
>JBFLZA010000546.1:0-6440 GCA_040756535.1 Cyanobacteriota bacterium | reverse complement strand
AGTACTCAAAGCTAATGGTATTGGGTAAACCTGGATCGGGAAAAACGACGTTTTTGAAGTATTTAGCGATTCGGTGCGGTTCTGGGGACTTTTTGAGCCATCTCCTACCCATTTTTATCACGGTTAGGGATTTTGCTGGGGTAAAAAATCAAGTTAGCTGCCTCGAATTTATTACTATGATTTTATCTCATCAAAGTATTACAGAACGTCAAGTTCAGGAAATTATAAAGCAAGGGAGGGCATTGATTTTATTGGATGGGTTAGATGAAATCCGAGAAGAAGATGCTAACCGAGTGATTAAGGAGATTCGAGAATTCTCTGACCAGTATCCTAGCAATCACTTTGTCATCACCTGCCGGATTGCTGCACGAGAGTATATGTTTGAAGCATTCACAGAGGTGGAAATTGCTGATTTTAATGCCAAGCAAATTCAGACCTTTGCCACTAAATGGTTTCAAGCCAAAAAATCAGACCCAGATACGGCTGAGCGATTCCTGGAACAACTACAAGCTCATCCACCCATTCGGGAACTAGCGACAAATCCCTTGCTACTGACGCTGCTGTTATTAGAATTTGAAGATTCGGGGGACTTTCCCTATGAACGTGCAGAATTATATCAGCGAAGCATTGCAACGTTATTGAGAAAATGGGATGCTAAACGTGGAATCGTGCGAGACCAAGTTTACAAAAATCTATCCGTATCGCGCAAGAAAGATTTAGTCAGCCAGCTTGCTCTGACAACGTTTGAACGTAAAGATTTTTTCTTTAACAAAAGAGATTTCAGACGCTATATTGCGGAGTTTATTCGCAATCTTCCGGAGGCAACAACTGACCTAGAAGCGTTACAGAGTGATAGCGAAGCAGTACTCAAATCCATTGAGGTACAGCATGGGTTACTTGTGGAACGAGCAAGAGATATTTACTCCTTTTCTCATCTCACCTTTCAGGAGTATTTTACGGCAAGACGAATTGTTACAAGTTCTGAACCCCAGGCATTAGAAAAGGCGTTGCAAGGCTTAGTTAGCCACATCGCTGATAAAAGCTGGCGGGAAATTTTTGTACTAACTGTAGGGATGTTGCAACCAGCCGATTATCTGTTGCAGTTGATGAAACAGCGGATTGATGAATTGTTAGCTGCTGATGAGACGTTGCAGCAGTATTTGATGTGGGTTAGCAAGAAGTCTCTAAGGGTTGAGGTTGCTCATAAATCAGCCGCTATTCGTGCATTTTACTTTAACTTAGCTCGTGACCATCATCCTCAACGCGACCCAACTCGTTATCGGGACTCTGAGCTCATACGCACTCTGGATTATCACCTTTTCATTCTTCTGCGGTTGGGCAATATTAAGGCATTGGATGTTGGCCTGGATGATATCCTAGCTTTAGCTTGCGATCGCGCCCTTGACCTTGATCGAACGTACTATCCCTATGCCTTTAAAGGAGCTTTTTTCTTAGCCTACGAACGCGCTGTTAATTTGGCACCTAACTTGGGGAAAGCACTGCAAGGATTGAAGGAGCAATTGCCTAACTTAGATAGTAACGAACGGGGGTTTAGGCAATGGTGGGAAGCCTGCGGTCGGTTTTGGGCTGAGCAATTGAGAGCTATATTAATTGAGCATCGCGATATTGGCTACGATTGGCTGTTCAGCGACGAGCAGAAGAAATTGCTGAAACAGTATTATGATGCCAATAAGTTGCTGGTAGATTGCTTAAATAGCGATTGTTATGTGAGTCGCGAGGTGCGACAGGAGATTGAGGAGACGTTGTTGTTACCTGTTGCTGAGATTGAGCAGAGGAAGCAAAGTTCGTGAACTCGTGCATACTACCTTTAGGATATAAGAGCGATCGCCTTCAATTTCGTAGGAGTGCTTTAGACCCCAAAACCCTTATACCCAAACCTTAACAGCCGTTCAGTCATCCCATCGGGGGAAGATACTAAATGTCTGAGTGCCCCACAATAGTAGGAGAAGGGCAAAAAACAGGGGCATACGGCAACATGAAACTACACTTTACCCCAATAACACTTGCGATCGCCTTAGTGTGTAATTTAGCTTGGCTCGTCAGTGAACCGACTAGAGCAATAGCTAGTCAAGAATTTCGGTTGTCTCCTTCCCAAGCAAATCGACTTTCTCGCGACTTAGCAACGCCGTCTCCTTCACAAAACTTTTTCCACCAAGGGCGAGAGAGGATGGAGATGGAAATTAGGTATCTTCTGCACAGACAAAATGCTGCAACTGAACCACCGCTTAAGATGGATGAGAGCATAAACGAACAACTAGAACGCATCCCACAACTCCAACCCAGCGATCTTAATCAACCTGCACAGGAGCGTTAGAATTCTTACATTCCACTGACTTCTGATAAATATAGCCATCCTAAATGAATTGTAAGAACTTCGTCACTTAATTTTGAATTTTGGATTTTAGATTTTGGATTGGATTTTAGATTGTCCCCATGAATGAATTCAGGGGCTTGTTCTTCTAATCCAAAATCCTTGCATCGTAAATCTAAAATCGGCTTAGTCATTTATCTGTGTGCATCTGTGTACATCTGTGGTTCATTTTTCTCACCAATCATCTAGGACTGCTCTAGTTAGGTGAGTTACGGCACTGCCAACCTAGCTAGAGAAGGTTTCAATTAGATATTTTTCAGAGCGATCGCTAGTAAGTTAGATCGAATCCGTTGGCATCGGAACACTATGTTTTTTTTAACGCAGAGGTTCACAGAGGTTTTCGCAAAGGGACGCAGAGGTTTTGGAGCTAATTTTCAGTTACTCAAAATTCGTTTTCAATTTGACCTTCAATTTCTGACGAATTTTCTGGTAACTGCCAAGACCGTCCTTGACAGTAAACATAACCATCTTTGATAGTTACACCAAACATTTGTCGCATGATTTCCGCAGCTTCTTCCCTCTCTTCATCGGTTAAATAATCCTGGCCTTTGAAACCGGCCCGATAATGTCGGGGATTGCCGCCAGCTTGGATATAACGCTGCTTCCCTCTATCCAATATTTCTTGAAATTTGGCAAACTTTTGTTTTTGGGATTCAGTCAGCTCACTCATGTAAAAAATCTCCGAACGCAGAAACCGCCATACTTGAGTTGGCAGAGGTCAGTGGCAACTACACGTCCCACGTAGTCGGAACAATATCACCAGTTTGCAGAATCATACCAATGGGTAAAACAGGACTGGGAGTTTGAATGTACCAGTTGCCACTATCTTGATCGTAGAAGGTATTTTCTAGTAGTTCTAGAATGTCGAGAGCATTAATAATGAGATATTGTGCTTCTGAGGGTTCCACCAATAGTTATTCAGTAAATGGCTTCGGGTGATTTGGCTCCCAAGGAATGATAGTAGTATTTTCCTGTGCCTGTAGCGCAAGTGTACCGACCAAGAGTGCAGCTCATCACTCCTGACAAACTGCTTCAACCTCCACTTCCACCAACATTTCTGGATCAACCAGTGCCTGAACGCCAACCATCGTGTTTGCAGGAGGATTTGCCGCAAAAAACTCATGATGGGCTTTGGTGTAGTCAGCGCTACGACTGATATCGGTGACATAGAGGCGAGTCCGTACCACATCCTGACAGTCAGAACCCAAGTCTTGGAGTGCTTTTTGAATTCTTTGCAGACAGAAACGGGTTTGGGCGTAAGCATCCCCAGGAGCAAAAACCTTTCCCTCTGCATCAATGGGTGCCGTCCCCGATACATAAATGTTGTTTCCCACCCGAATAGCCCGACAATACCCAGCAGTGGTTTCCCAACTTACGCCAGAGAAGGTTCGACTACGCTCCATATCCACCTCTTAACTTAACTGCCAAGATTGTGCCGCATTTGCCTGCGCTTTTTGAAGGGGAGATAGGGAGATGATTAGCTATCTTGCTTACAACTTGCATATCCTGAGGACAGGAGAAAGGACAAGGGGGAAAGGCGTGCATGTTTGAAACATCTACCTTTTCCCTTTTTCCCGCCCCCACAAGAATACAGATTAGAGGCAAGGGGGCAGAGTTACCCGCTTGGTTTGCTAAAAACTGTCAGCAGAATCGCACCCAGAAGATAGTGCTGACTCAAGCATTCCAAACCTGCCGCTACACCAAATTGCTCCCGCCTCTGGGGACTGTAGATGCGTATACCACCCGGAGAAAAGGGAATGTTGTAACCCGGACATATTTCTTCCCTAACCGTTGCATCAACCAAGTAAAAACGTCCGCTTGGGCGCAGTACCCGACTCACCTCTGAGCAAACCTGTTGAGGATTAGGGTAATGCAGAAAACTCATGGTGTTAAATACGGCATCAAACTCACTGTCAGCAAAGGGTAGAGCTTCGGCATTTCCCTGTTTGTAGATCACTCGCTCTCCATGCTGGTTAAGTTGTTGTGCTTGATGGAGCATTTGTGCCGATAAGTCTAGCCCAGTTCCCTGAAGAGTAGGAAATTGATTGGCAAGGCGATGTAGAAGACGACCCGTACCACAGCCAAGGTCTAGTATATTCGGTTGGGTTGGCAGTTCTACGTACTCTAGTAATCGTTTGTGGACTGCTTGGTAGAATACCGTGGTGAACAACCAGTCATAGTTGGGTGCCCAGCGATCGAAGAACTTCTCTTTGTTGTTAAAAATATTGTTAGTCATCTTTCCCTAGAGAACGTTCGACGGCGCAGCACGCTGAATATGAGTAATACGACAAGCGCGATCGCAAATCCCCCTGCTGTTGTTGCAATCAGGGGTAGGTTGGCTTGACGCACTGCGATCGCAATATAGGCCCAAACGATGACAAGGACAAAGGCAATATCAGCCTGTTGGATACTAACTGTAGCAGCGATCGCGGCACCTGCAATCAGTGCGATCGCTGTCCACACGTCAGGACTAATCCCCCCTCCCTTCCAGCCTAAGCTATAAAGCGCTAATGCCACGTTCACGATTGTCGCTACACTAATCCAAGCCAGATAAATACTTAAGGGAATGTAAACAAACCACTTTTCTTGCCGAGAAACCCGTTCATTCCTAATTCTCAGCCGCAGATAACTTCCGATCAAGGGCAACAAGATGAACAGCATCGCCACCAGTGAGAGCGTAAACAGTCGGTACTGGAAGAGAATCACCCAAGCAATCTGAGCTAGACTTGCCATCACTAAAAGATAACTAATCCGCCGCACACTGGAATTTTGCCGTTGGGCAGGGAGTACCTGATAAATTCCGAAGCTAATCAGGCCCAGATAAATGAGTCCCCAGATGGCAAAGGCATAGTTGGCTGGAGTAATTAAAACCTCCTGAAAAAAGGTATTAGAGATTTCGCCAATGGTGAGTCCGTTAATCGGGGCAACATTGGCTAAAACATTAATCCCAAAGGCGGCAAGGATGGCTGACAGGGTCAAAAGTTGCCTGAGAACATTTTTGTCTAAGTACTTGGTGGTAGTCTGTCCCATAACCTATCTGGCGCTTCAATTCGACTCAAAAACTCATTCCATCCCTGCATCAATCCGTTCCATTGCTGGCGATTAGAGCTTATGGGAAATTTGCCAACACCGTCCCCGCACAGCCCCAGCAATTTTTCAATCAACCGTTTTAACTCATCGTAGCGATTGGGAAGCGTTAGCATGAGAGCAAAAGACCACTCAATGCATTTAGCTTTAGAGCAGGCTGGGCGTGAATGAGTAATCCACATTGCTCCAAACGGCCCAAGCCCTGATCTGACGCTCGGTAGAGGAACAGTATTGCTAAGTTCTCCTAACTTTAGCCAATAGCAAGGCGTTATTTTTACAATTGTTAAAAATTGTTCTGGTTTTTGACAACAGGGGGGCTTGTACTAAACCATAATGGTTATTTAAACCACTTCAAATCTAAGATAAGACAACACTGAATTCAGGGTGTGTCAGGAATTTGTAACAGTTCTCCTGCTACCACAACTAGAAACAGAACCGTCAATTATGAAAAAAGTATTTTTTTTACTGGGTGAACTAGTTGACGATGATATTGATTGGATGGTATCGACCGGGATTCGACAAGAAGTACCCGCAGGCACCGTCCTCATCGAAGAAGGCCAGCCCATCGATACGCTGCTCATCCTTCTAGAGGGAACGCTGTCCGTTTCTGTGTCGGCCCTAGAGGGGAAGACAATCGCACGCTTAACCAGTGGTGCAGTAGTGGGCGAGATGTCCTTCGCGGATGCCCGTCCTCCTTCTGCTACTGTTCAGGCAGTGGAAACCTCCCTGATTTTGTCGATTCCCAGAGAGGCGTTAGAGGAAAAACTCCGAAAAGATGAAGGGTTTGCGTCTCGTTTTTATCGAGCGATCGCAATTTTCCTATCCACTCGACTGCGAGGTACAGTTAGATACCTAGGTTACGCCAAAGGTCAGTTATTGCAGGAAGATAATACCTCTGACGATCTATCTCCCGAAATCATTGATAACGTCCCGTTAGCCAAAGCGAGATTCGACTGGCTCC
>JBFLZA010000545.1:0-6460 GCA_040756535.1 Cyanobacteriota bacterium | reverse complement strand
AACCTTGATAACAATGATTCAAACCGTCAAGAGTTACTGACATTTGCCAAAAGAATCTATGAAAACTTAGTTAAGACAGTACCCGACTTACCGTCATTTGAACAACTTGTTGAAACTCTTCCTCGTGCAATTAATCAGACAAACATCGAACAGATAAATGCAACCGGAGGAAAAACACCACAAATTGATTGGAAGAATGAATATGCTCACATTCTTGTTGGCGGTCAAGCAATGGATCGAGGATTTACTGTCGAGGGCTTGACTGTAACTTATATGCCCAGAGCCGCTGGCATGGGAAATGCAGATACGATCCAGCAAAGAGCACGCTTTTTTGGGTATAAGCACTCCTATTTGGGGTATTGCCGTGTATTTTTAGAAAGCGATGTACAAGATGCTTTTAAAAGCTACGTGGAGCATGAAGAGAATATACGCCAACAATTGAAACAACTTCGAGGTAGACCGCTGTCAGAGTGGAAGCGAACCTTTTTCCTAGACACTGCGCTAAGACCAACTAGGGGTAACGTACTGGATCTACCTTATATGAGAAATGAATTTAGTGATAACTGGTACGCACCACTCTATCCTCACGAATCTGAAGATGCTATAAAGACAAACCGAGAGGTTGTAGAAGAATTTTGGTCGAAGTTAAGATTGGCGGCTTGCCAGGAAAAGACCTTCAACAAAATAGTCGTTGATAAACACTTGTTCTCTAGTGGAATTCAACTTAAGACTACGTTTGAACAGCTTATAGTAACGTTCCGAACGACACATCCCAGCGACTCGCAGCAACTTACTGGGTTAATGCTACAGGTGCAGCATTACTTAGAAGAAAATCCAGATGAACTATGCGAAGTATACTTCATAAACAAAGAAGGTGAACGCTACAGAACTATTGATAGTGAAAACAAGTGGAGGTTGAATTTGTTTCAAGGGAGATCTACTTCAAGCGACCCAAGCAGATATCCAGGTGACAGAAAAATTCGCGTGAATGATAAATTGACAATTCAAATCCACAAACTCAAGCTCGATTTGAAAGAAGAGAATAGAACTATCTCAAATGTTCCTGTAATTGCTATATGGGTTCCCAAAAAAATGGCCCGTGGTTGGGTCAGTCAAAATCAAGGTGGTGTTCTGTAAGGTTTCCTAATGGGATATCAACGTGCGATCAACCTCGCAAGCTCCCCAACGATAAAATAATCACTAAATCAACCAACCAAACACCATGACCCTCACAAACACCGAGTATAAATACGTGCAACTTAACGACAACAACGTTCCTGTTATTGCTGGAACCACAATGAAAGTTGTTGAGTTAATCACATCTGTAATGGCTTACGGTTGGAGTCCTGAAGAATTACATTTTCAGTATCCTCATGTATCTCTGAGTAAAATCCATTCCGCACTAGCTTATTACTGGGATCATAAAGAGGAAATCGATGCAGATATCCAGCGACGCTTCGAGTTTGCAGAACGGTTACGGCGGGAAGCAGGCCCGTCCCCTCTAGCTGCTAAACTACGGAAGCAAGGGCTATTGAAGTGAGTATAGCTCTCTACATGGATGAACAAGTCCCTCGACAAATTACCACTGGGTTACGTCTGCGGGGTGTAGATGTTTTGACTGTCCAAGAAGACGAACGGCTTGGCACACCTGACCCGCTCTTACTAGATCGTGCTAATGAACTCGGACGGGTTATGTTTTCGCGAGACGATGATTTTTTGGCAGAAGCACATCGCCGTCAGGTTGAAGGTATAGTTTTTTGTGGTGTCATATACGCCCACCAACTGCTTGTGCCAATTGGTGATTGTGTAAGGGACTTAGAAATTATTGCTAAAGTCTATAACGCTGAAGATTTAGCCAACCGCGTCGAATATCTGCCTTTATAAAAGCGATCGCGCTACACACAGGATATGCGATCGCCTGATAAAATCCATATCCTGTCAAAGCTTATGGTCTAACATGAAACTACCCAACGGCAATCAGGCAGAGATTCCCATGCAGAAGCTTATCGGTTACTGCTTGAATCCAGAACATCCTAGCGGTAAGTATAAAGCCAGAGTCTTCGCAGCAGTACTGGGTATCACACTTGAAAATGCCGATACTTTGCGAGAGCTGATTCAAACCGCAGCAGTTGAAGGTGAAGTTGTCCAACAAGATGCCACGGCATTTGGTCAACTGTTTAAAGTAGATTGGACTGTATTAGACACCCCAGAGGTTCAACTCCGAACCATCTGGGAAATTACATCAACAAATCCTAATCCCCGCTTAGTTTCTGCCTTTATTAAGTGACATGGAAAAAATTCAACTGTTCGATACCGTAGCCATCATCAAATCAGTTCCAATTGAGCGATTGACCCTAGTTGAGCCCGATTACACATCTATCCAAAGCTTACCATCCGGGCAAGTGGGAACCGTTGTTGAAGTGTACGAAGAAACAGAATACTGCCAGTATTTAGTAGAATTTGCTGACACCCAAGGGCGTGAATATGCAATGGCTACATTAAAAGAAAATGAACTTTTAGTTTTACATTATGAACTCACGGTTGCCTAAAAATCAAGCCGCTTCACCCAATAGGCACAGACTCGGCGATCGCACGTTCCTCTAATGCTGACACAATTGTGCGATAGCGAAGCGCTGCTGCGTTCGCCCTTGGCGTTGCCGCAGGCTAGCGCAGATCACCTTTCTCTAAGCTACCCCGTAGCCTGTATACTGCCGCTTGTAAGGAGCATGAAGGCCCAGCACAATATCCTCTTTCGGCACTCCCATTGCGACTAATTCTTCGGCTGGATTCTCCTCAGTTAGATTCTGTTGCAGCCAAATCTTCCCCTCCTTAATATCAAAGTGCATCACACATTGATAGATGCGGTTAAACTGTCGCCAACCTACATTCATCCACTGATAATGATCTCGCTGTGTATCAAAAATCAGTTGAACCTCTACCTCACTATCTGATATATCATTACTCGCATAGTTGCTCAGTAACGTTTGAATATACTCTCGATACTTTGCTACCTTACCCATTGCACAATCACCTCATTTACTGAATCGTACACAATCAATGAAATTTGATAACGTTGCACCGCAACACGAGTAAATTCAAGTTGAAAAAAGGTTCTATAGGTATCTAAAGGAACCGCTACATACAAAATTCGTTCTGGCTCAAGCGCTTCCAGAGCAAGACGATAACTGAGAAACTGCCCTAATGCCGAGTAAAAGTCTGTAATCGCAGAAGGATTCAGAAAACTCTTTATTTCCACCGCAATTTTTTCACTGTTTCTCTGAGCAGCAATTAGCTTTTCTGCACCCAGATCGATTTTAAATTTTACATTTCCAAACTCCAGCTTTAGCGGATCGTCCGTGATAACCCACTGTTCCTTCTGGAGAGCCTGTTTAACCGCTTCGTGAAAGATATCTTTGGCAGACACAAGCAGAACCTACTTCTTGCATTCATCATAGTAGCGGAGGTGATAACCTCACGCCTCATCACATTCCGTCTGATGCTTTTATGAAAGCCAAAGTACCTGGGTTATACCAAGGAAGTTTTGCAATCAGCGACAACGAGACAATATGCGATCGCACTTACCAAACCTCATGGAAAGAAAAGGGGGGAGAATCATTTGAGTTGTTGCAACTACTTGGGAAAACGCTATCATTTTGAATTTTAAATCGCTCACAACATAATCAAACCCAACCTCGCACCCAAAGCAACGGCTTCAGTGCGCGACGAAGCATTGAGTTTGCTAAAGATGGAAGAAACGTGGAACTTAACCGTATGTTCAGATATCCCCAGTTGCTTGGCAATCGTCTTGTTACCCAACCCTTGAGCCAGCATCCCTAAAACCTCAATTTCGCGAGGCGTTAAAGCTTGAATGGGGGAAGTGGGTAGCACAGGAACAGGAAAGCCGTTTAGGGGTAACAAGTCTTCAACCAAGTCTGGATGCAGCACTACCAACCCCGTTGATGCAGCAACAACGGCAGCGACAATCTCCTCACTCGCAGCTCTACGCGGTAAGATTGCCCTTACACCCAACTTGAGTAGATCTGCTGGGCGTGAAGCAAAGCTATCCCCTAAAGAATCGCTCTCTTCAAAGTCAGCTAAAACGACAATTGCAGGACTGTTTAAGCCAGTAGCAAGAGACTGCAACGTCTCCCACACAGATTCGCTATCCTCTCCTAGCCACTCCATCAGTACCACATCAGGTTGCAGCTCCTCTACTCGCTTTAATAGAGAGACAGAGTTGGCAGAACTACCAACCACCGACAAATCAGGATGGTTGCGGAGGATACTTTCCAACCCTGCCTGGATAATGGAGTGTTCGGCATACACCATTACTGAGAGCATACCCATTACACGACTGGAGAGATTGCAGGAGCAACATCAGAAAGTGCGGCTAAATCGGGCTTTGGGTCAATCGCTGTACGCACCGCATCGAGTATCCGTCCATCTGAGAGTTCGACGATAAGGCGCTCATCTTGTGCAACATGAGCATTGGTGATGATTAAGCCATTCGAGTTCCAGATTACACCTGAACCAGTACTCATGCGACGGCTGCGGACTTGTACCGTACAACGCTGCAACTCCAGCGCAACTGCCGCTAATTCAGATGAGATTCGTGTTGAAGTATCTATTGTAATCTGTGGAGCGATCGCCATTTCCATCCTCCTTGCAAGGGGTGTGGTCATAAGTCGTTGGTTGAGACTGACACGGGGACACGGAGACACAGAGACACGGAGAATTTGTTGGCATATTACCAACTGGTGCATGACCGCCCCCCCTTTCAAACTCGTTCGCCAGGAACAATCGCTACCTCAACCAGTGCGCCACCTCGAACAATCTGCACCTTAAGAATTTGACCCACACTTTGCGGCCCTAACATCGCCTGCACCTCCCCCGTATCCTTTACGGGAGTACCATCAATCGCTACCAGAACATCGCCAATTAACACACCCGCTTTATCCGCCGGCCCATTCGGTTCAATGTTGACAACAATTACCCCACCGACAGACCCTAAATTCAGGCTACTCTTCAGGGTATCGGGTAAGCGTACTGGCTGCATCCCCACACCCAGATAGCCTCGCGAAATATGTCCTTTGGCAAGCAGTTGGTCAACTACACGGTTCACGGTAGTTGCTGGAATGGCTAAAACTGTACGACGTGGCCCTGAGACGGTAATGCCCAAAATACGACCTGCTGCATCAACTAAAGGGCCGCCTTCGATATTGGGGTAGAGGGTTAAATCGAGACGCACAAATTGGTCAATCACTCCCCCGTAACTGCTGCGCCAAGAACCACCCAAGGCGCTAACAGTACCCATACTGGCATTTAAACTGCCTTCGTCAGAACGCCCTACTGCTAATACCAAATGACCCACTTTGAGTGAGGTAGAATCTCCAATTTGGGCGACGGGTATCTCAACATCAGAGAGTTTGAGGATGGCAACATCAGTACTAGGGTCACGACCTACCAAGGTTGCTGCTACAGTACGACCATCTGAGAGCGTTACAGTAATATCCTCAGAACGCCTGACTGTCTCTTCGGCAGTGACGATTAACCCAGGACGCCAGTGGATACCGCTTGAGGAGAGTCGCTGACGTGCTTTAATGGCAACGACACAGCGACCTGCCTGCTCAACAGCGTCGGCTATATTGTTGGAGAGAGCCAGCAGTGGACTGGAATTCTCTAATGAAGATGAAGTCATTCCCTTTCCTCCACGAATTGATTGCAAGCATGGGAACAACTGTCCCATCTGCTGCTATCGTGCCGTCAAATGGAGACAGGTGGCATCGGAAGAATGGGGAGAACGAACCCTAGAAAAATGGCTAGGTATGTTCTGGTCATTGGTCATTCAACCTCTGGCAAAAGTCCCTTTTGCCAGAGTAGGGAAAGGGGGAACGGTCAAAGGATAAAGGAATCTTTCTTCCCTTTTACCTTTGCCCCGACTTGGAGCAAGAAGTCTATGAGTCATTAGTAAAAAGCTAGTTCAGGATAGTAGAATTTTTCTACGTAAAAAATATATGAAAAATTGGCAATTTTTGTTATTGGCATTTCTTGCTATTTCTTGTACTCAATCTACGACACTACAACCCCTATCACAACCTCACACCAATAGTGATATAGAACAACCAACAAATTCTAAAAGTAATGCAATTAAACAGCAGCCTGCAAACCCTGCTTCCCTGCCAAAAATCCAAACCGTCGAAGCTGGAGTGGTATGGAGAAAATCCAATAATCAAGATGAGACGGGCAATTTTCTTCCCCCCTGGAACGAAATAGAGATTGCTAATATTTTATTTAAAAAACAACCTAAGGTAGGCGATCGGGCGACTGTGATTCCCTTGGAGGTAAATATTGACCTTCTAGAATTGAAAATATTGAAAACACAAAAACAAGAGAATTTCTGTGACAATCGCCAAGCAAATTTTTGGAAAATTGACCTAGAACCGATTGAGCAAAAAGAGTT
>JBFLZA010000544.1:0-6463 GCA_040756535.1 Cyanobacteriota bacterium | reverse complement strand
GGTAGAACTGATAGGGTCAGGTATCCGGGTAGAGAAGGGGGATGTGGTAGTCAAAAATGCGATCGCCGAAACCGCCACCTTTTCTGCTGAGCGCGATTTATTGGTGTACCTGGATGAAGTGCTGACTACACAGCAGCCTCAACTTCAGGCAAAGAGGAATATACAGCCACTTCCTATTCCTACTCCTGTGCCTGATTATGTTCCTGTTCCTGTTTCGCCCCCACCACCACCTCCTCCTGTTTCTCCTCCTACCTCTGGCTCATCATCACCACCCCCAGCAGTGCCACCACCTCCTCTTGTAGTCCCCCCAGACTTTCAATTTTCCAGCAAAAATTCATTACCAGAAGAGACGGCAATATCGCAATTATCTGCATGTAACCGAATAGCCTCTCAAGGCACAGTAGCTGAGCAAAACTCCTCTGACCAATCTGAAGAAGTTAGAGCGTTACCCAGCAGCACTTCTATCACTGAGTGCAATGTACTTAGCAGATCTAATTTGGCTGTTGATGGAACTAGGCCGGATGTAGCTACTCAGTACTGGCAGCAATCTTTACTTACGGCACGAAAAAATGGTGACCGTCAAGGGGAGGAGCAAGCACTCTCTAATTTGGGTTTTGCTTATCTTTACTCAGGCAACTACAATCAAGCCATTGGCTTTTATCAGCAGAGCTTAAAAATTACACGAGAGCTTGGAAACCGCAAAAGGGAGGGAGTTATTTTAGGCGGTTTGGCAAGAGCTTATATTGACTTGGGCAACTATAGCCAAGCTATTGATTCCTATCAGAAGAGCTTAAAAATTGCACGGGAATTAGGCGATCGCCAACAGGAGGGAATCGCTTTAAGTGGTCTGGCAAGAGCTTACACTGACTTGGGTAATTACAAAGAAGCGATTGAGTCTTATCAACAGAGTTTGAGCATTGCACGTTCCCTCAAGGATACCCGTGAGGAGAGAATTGCTTTAGATGGGTTGGGCAATACCTACCAAGCCTTAGGCGATTATGCCAAAGCGATTGAGTACCATCAACAAGCTTTGGCGATTAAGGGGAATATCCCAAACCGCGCAGAAGATACACAAACGCTGGGTAGTTTGGGCAATGCTTACGAAGCACTAGGCGACTATAGCAAAGCTATCGAGTACTATGAACAGACTTTAGCAATAGCGCGGACAATTGGCGATCGCAAAACAGAAGGAATAATCTTACAAGCGCTAGGAACTGTTCAAGCTAACTTGGGCGAAAATGCTCAAGCCATTCGCTACTATCAGCAGAGTTTGACAACAGCACAGGCAATTGGTGATCGCCACAATGAAGGAAGTACGCTCGGTAGTCTTGGATTTATTTACTATGCCCAAGGCAACTATACCAAAGCCCTGGAATACAGCCAGCAAAGTTTGGAGATAACACGCTCAATTGGCACTCGTAGAACTGAAAGTACAGTTCTGGGGAATATAGGACTAATTTACGAAGAGCTAAACGATTTGTCCCGCGCCATTGATTACCATAAGCAAAGTTTGGAGATAGCACGGCTGATTGGTGACCGCAAGGGAGAGTGGGGGGCACTGGCTCAACTTGGAAATGCTTTGTTTAAGTCTGGCGATATTAAGGAAGCTGAGAAAACCTTACGGGAAGCTGTGAGGGTTTTAGAATTTCTCCGCCCTGGATTGAAGGATATGCATAAAGTGTCAATTTTTGACACTCAGGTTTTAACTTACGCCCTGCTGCAACAAGTACTCGTTGCTCAAGACAAACCTGAAGCAGCGCTGGAAATTGCGGAACAGGGTAGGGCAAGAGCTTTTGTGGAATTACTCGCTCAGCGTTTGTCTGCTGGTATTGCTGAATCTACCAGTCCTATCGCGCCGCCTAATATTGAGCAAATTCAAAAAATTGCCAAAGAAAAAAATTCAACGTTGGTTCAATATTCAATCATTCCAGAAAAGTTTCTGCTTCAAGGCAAACTTCGAGGTGTACCATCGGAACTGTTTATTTGGGTCATTCAGCCTACAGGTGAAGTTGCGTTTCGTCGAGTTGACCTCAAACCGTTAAGGCAGCAACAAAACACATCACTATCAGGTATGGTTGCGGCTATCCGTTGCTTCAATAATTCAGGTTGCCAACAAGCTGTTGCTACCAGGGGAGAGTTTCCTGAAGTCAATTTAGCAGCCCCAACTGAGGTCATAAACCCAAATGAAAAACCAGCTCCTCAACCTCAGGTACAGTTCCAAAATTTGTACCTACAGCAACTCCATCAACTATTAATTGAACCCATTGCTGACCTCTTACCAACTGACCCAAATGCTCATATCATTTTCGTTCCTCAAGAGCAGCTATTCCTAGTTCCTTTTGCAGCCCTCCAAGACAAGGATGGCAAGTACTTGCTGGAAAAACACACTATCCTCACCTCTCCCTCCATTCAGGTGTTGGAATTGACGCGCCAGCAACGGCAACAAATCGGGAGTGGAGAATCTTTTTTAGTAGTGGGGAATCCCACGATGCCCTCTGTATCCTTTAGAATTGGGCAGCCACCCCGACAGTTGTCAAGTTTACCTGATGCGGAACGAGAAGCTCTAGCGATCGCTTCTTTCTTGAATACAACAGCTCTCATCGGCAACCAGGCAACCAAAGCAACCATTGTGCAGCAGATGCCCAAGGCGCGAATTATTCATCTGGCAACTCATGGGTTAATGGATAATGAACAGGGATTGAAAAGTGCGTTAGCGCTTGCCCCTTCTGATCAAGATAACGGTTTGCTGACGGCTGAAGAAATTCTGAATTTGCAGCTAAATGCCGAGTTAGTTGTCCTCAGTGCCTGCAATACAGGTAGAGGACAAGTTACGGGTGATGGCGTCATCGGCCTGTCTCGCTCTTTGATTAGTGCTGGTGTTCCAAGCGTCATTGTCTCCTTATGGGCAGTGCCTGATTCTCCCAGCGCTACCTTAATGACTGAGTTTTATCGCCAGCTACAGCAAAATCCAGATAAAGCCCAAGCATTGCGACAGGCGATGCTGACTATGATCAAACAGCATCCTAACCCTAAAGACTGGGCTGCCTTTACCCTGATTGGTGAAGCAGAGTGATTAAGCAGATTCATACTCCCCTCTCCGATGCGGGGAGAGGTTCGCGTCAGGATGACTAACTTGCTGCTTTCAAAGTGCGATCGCATTCATAATTGAGAAAAATCTTCACAAGTTTTAACCTGGATAGTTAGGCAATGGGTTTTCATACAGGTTAATCCCCATGAACTTTTTCGAGAAATTGAATGCAGCGATCGCGCAAAATCAGAGTTTACTGGTTGTAGGACTCGATCCAAATCCCGAAATGATGCCAACACGTTACGGTAAGCCAGAGAGCAAAGACGGCATCATTGAGGACTTGTGGGATTGGCTGCAATTCATCATTGCCGAAACCGCTGATTTGGTCTGTGCCTATAAGCCAACATTCGGCTTTTATAAGGCATTGGGTGTTCCCGGACTAGAACTGTTGCACAAAACCCTAACCGCTATCCCTGCTCATATTCCCATTATTTTAGATGCCAAACACGGTGACCTCAACACCAGCACCATCTTTGCCCAAACGGTTTTTGCAGAGTGGCAGGTGGATGCGATTACTGTGAGTCCTTATTCAGGACAAGACCATGTAGCACCGTTTTTGATTTACCCCGGTAAGGCGGTGTTTGTCCTGTGTGCTACATCTAATCAGGGTGCAGTGGCATTGCAACAATATCCAACGCCTGAGTCTCCACTTTACTTACAAGTGGTCAAAGAAGCTAGAAATTGGGGGACTCCCGAACAATTAGTACTGGAAGTAGGAACCACTGATGCGGATATCCTCACTCGCATCCGTGCCATTGCTCCTGAACGCATTATCCTAGTTCGCAGTATCTGGGCAGAAGGCAGTACTCTTACCCAAATCCTAGCCGCAGGGTTGGATGCCAATGGTGAGGGGTTGCTCATTCCAGTCCCCCAAGATATGTTGGCGAGTGAGCAACCTGCTGTTAATATTCAGCCTTTGCGCGAGTCGATTAATCAAGTCAGGCAAAAGAGAGTTGGTGAAAGTCTCACTTGTGACCTATGGATGCCCGATGTCTGTTTTCTAGAACAGCATCCCTATCAAGATTTAATTTTACAACTTTATGACATTGAATGCATTCTATTTGGTGAGTTTGTCCAGGCATCAGGAGCAACCTTTTCTTACTACATCGATCTACGTAAAATCATCTCTGAACCTCAACTTTTTCATCAAGTCCTCAATGCCTATGCAGATATTCTCAAAGATCTTAGCTTTGATCGCATTGCTGGCATTCCCTATGGTTCTTTACCAACAGCTACAGGGTTATCGTTACACCTTCATCACCCGATGATTTATCCCCGCAAGGAGGTGAAAGCGCACGGCACAAGACGGTTGATTGAAGGTCATTTTGAGCCTGGAGAAACAGTTGTGGTCGTTGATGACATTCTGATCAGTGGGAAAAGTGCGATCGAAGGAGCGCAAAAGCTGGAATCAGCAGGATTAAAGGTTGAGGATATTGTCGTCTTTATCGACCACGAACAAGGAGTTAAAGACAAACTTCGAGCTAATGGTTATCGAGCGCATTCAGTATTAACGATTTCAGAAATTACAGAAACACTGTATCAAGCAGGACGAATTAATGAGGAGCAATTTCAGTCATTGATTCAAACCCATTAAGGCTCCAAGCATAGCGTAATCCCTATTGCCTGAAGGGGTGAAAAGCTTTCGAGCTGCTCATCACCCTTCAGGAATTGGAGGAGTTAGCGGAAGTAGAGTAATGGTGTTGGTTTCAGGTGATTTTCTAATTCCAGCAGTTTGCCTTATCGGAAGTAGACAGTAGAGTTTACGTCACGATTGATAAGAGAAATCTATTGTTTAACGTGACTCTCTTTTAAGACATTGTTTGGAGGAATGTTAAGTCTTAGTGCTGGAAAAAGTATATTTTTTTAATACAATATTCGAGACGAATCTGATACATAGTCGGCTGTGATGCTATGAAGCGACTTGAGCGATCGCTTTGTTCAAATCCTATAGCTGCAAGCCAAAAAAAGCCACCCCAACTTGAGGCGGCACCTGTTATTATATTTCTTGAAGTTGGCAATTTTGCTCATTCAAAAACAGACTAAAGTTAGTCTTGGAAAACCATAATGCTCCCAGAATAGCAAGCCACCCAAACTTCCCGAGTCTGCGGATCGTAAGTAATTCCAATCGGATTAGCACCAACATTAACCTGCTGTAGCACTTTCATATCACTAGTGCGAACCTTACTGACTGTATTAGAGAGATAGTTAACCACATAAAGCCGCTCCCCATCATCGGATAGCACCATGCTGCGAGGAGCATTGCCAGTGGCAATTTTCTTTAATACCTTACTAGTAGACAAATCAATCTTCGCAATTTTTCCTTCACCATTCAAGGAAGCGTAAAGATATTTATCAGCAGGATCTATGTTTAAATGCCGTGGTGAATTGCCAACATTCTTGAGCCATCCTACCGAATAATCATTTAGGTTTACCTTGGCAATATCACTAGACCCCATTACAGCAACATAGGCTTTTTCTGAAGCAGAATCGACTACAATCCCACGAGGATATCGACCCAATTTAAGCCGTTTGATTTCCTGGTTGTTCTCAGTATCCACCACGCTCAAGTCCCAGCTACACCAGTTACTAACTAGTACCAAGCGGTTATCGGGTGAAGTGGCTACATATTTAGGGACAGATCCGACTTTAACCACCTTGTCAACTTTTAGAGTATCCGTATTAATTCGGTATAAAAAACTCCTGTCTATCTTTTGAGATGGACTACATACATCATCGCCAGGGTTATTAAAGCCAGGGCCATACATCTTGTAGTTAGAGACCCAGGCATACTTACCATTATGGGAAAAATCGGCTTCTACTGGAGCGCCTTTATAATTGCCTTTAAACTGTGAATAACCGTATTTGGATAGCTCCACTGCATCTGGAATGGTTTTGATTAAGTTATGCTCCCGGTCATAAACCGTTATGGTGTGGTTATACATCATATTTTGAGCAAAAAATAAACCAGCCCCTGAAGAAACTACTGATTTAGGTGAAATCTTTCCAGAAATTGTTTTTTTTAGCTTCATCCGGGTGGGAGCAATAGGTGATTTTTCCTGGGGTTTGTTGAAATCTCCCATTGCTCCTTGTGAATCAGTAGTAGCTTCCTGAATTGGGTTGGTTATTTTAACGGTATTTGAGGTTTGAGGATTCGGTGTAGATTGCTCAGGTTTGTTGAGGTTAACTGGATTTTCTCCTGTTAAGTTATCAGTATTCCCAGAAGATATCGTTTTTTTTTGGGAAGGTGCTGAAGCGCCCGTTTTAGCTTCCAATGCCTTGAGCGTCTCTTGGGTAGCAATTCCATTAGCCTTTAACCCCTGAGCTTTTTGGAATTTTATGACTGCTGCTTCAGTTTAAGAGCCGTAATATCCTGTA
>JBFLZA010000543.1:0-6477 GCA_040756535.1 Cyanobacteriota bacterium | reverse complement strand
AGCGTTTTAGCCGCCCCAACGTTACCCCCCGATTGTACCAGGCACTTGCACTGTTAGAGTCAAGACGAAGTGCTTGGTCGTAAGCCTCTAATGCTGCTTTTGGCTTACCGGCATCATCCAGAGCATTCCCCAGTTCTATCCAAACAGTAACAGATTTGCGATCGAGTTCTAGCGCCTTACGATAAGCTGCGATCGCTTCTGAATACTGCTCTAACCCATATAGCGCCAGTCCACGTCCCTCCCATGCCTCAACACTGTTGGGATTAACACCGACTGCCTGTTCAAAAGCTTTCAGCGCTTCTGGATAATTCTCCTCATCTAATAGAGAATTCCCCTGCTTAATCCACTGGTTAAACTCATCCGGTTGACTTTGTGCTAAATGATTCCCTGATAGTACCAGCAGTTCTGGCTGAGTCTGGCGAACTTCAGGGGTGTATTCTTTACTAGTTAGGGCGGAAACTGGAGTCGAGATACCAGTCAAAAGCGTCACCAACGCCGTCAGTCCAATATGCTTAATCTGCATAGAAAGAGTCCTCGTTTAACCGTTGCTATTTCTCTCTATCTCTGAGAGCCGAGGACTTATGCAGTAAATTACCGACTTGATGTTTTCTTGCTTCTCCTCGTTGCGGGGGAATTGAGGAGGGTTCTAATTGCTCCCCCAAACCCCCACGATTAGATAAAAGTCCCACCACCTTCATAGAGAGTGGCGGGATTTATATCAGTTAATGGCTTTTAGTTATCTATCGATTGAGGGCTTAAAGCTTGCAAACTCTTACTTAGAAGATGCCATTTGGTCTTGCAGTTTGCTCTTAGCTGACTTGAACTCAGTTGCCATTTGCTGCTGTTGCTCGCTGCTGAAGTTAGAGTCGAGCTTGGGTAGCATCTCATTCTCTTCCTGGTTAATGTGATGATTGGTAGCATCCATTAACTGCTTAATCCGATCTTTGAATTGAGCAGAAGAGGGGGCCATAGACTTGAGTTCGTCCAGCATCCGTGCTTGTTCAGCTTGCTCGCTGTACAAGTCTTGCGTGTCCTGATAGTAGGAGCGAACTGCGGGATAAACAACTTGTTCTTCGGCTTTGGCGTGTGCCATTAGATCTTTGTAAAGTTGGCCGAAGTACTCTTGGATTTTCTGAGGATCGTTGGAATTCTGAATTTCCATGAACAGGGTTCTAGCCTTGCTATGATCCATGCGGAGGATTTGACCGATGGTCATATCCGACATACCAGAGGTTTGGGTAACGGCACTACCCACTACACCAGACAGAGCAGCAACAGCGTCTTGCACCCGTCCCCACAGACCTTGATCTGGATTTTGTCCAGTCAGTTGGCGGGTACCTAGAATTTCCAGAATTCCCTTAAGTTGTTCTTGGTGAGCGCGGTTTTCAAAGTTAACAGCATTTAAGGGGCCAATCGCAGCTTCTACGTCAGCACCAACAACTTGGGCACACTTGTGGATGATCAGTCCTTTTCCAACTTGTGAGTGCTTGAGCAGTTCATGCTGAGCGGTCTTCTCATACACTGAGAGTTCAGAGTCGTTCATCATGTTCTGACCCTGCGCAATGATCTTCTGAGTGGTTGAATGAGGCTCTGCCTTAACACCGTATTGAACCATAACGGTTTCAATCACGCCTCTATTCTTCTGGTCATCGTCCAGCATTTCCTGTAGACGGTGACGAATATCCTGATCGGTGCAGGCTTGGATTAGTTTTTGATCAAAGGAGATGATTAGATCCTGCATCGCCTTCATATCTGCTAATTCTTGGGCGATCGCAGTGCGTTTAGCATCATCAAGTGTTACCGGCATTTCTTGTTCTCTCTATTAAGGATGTTTAAAAGTTCAACTCTTTCAGTCTGTCGCACAGATCGAGTTGATTCCTCTTTCTATTGACGGATTAGTGACTAAATTAACTGAAATAAGCAGCAATATTTGTATTGGCAGCTTTTTATCGGTTGAACGCTTTACTTGCCGCTGCTGGAGGTTAAAACTTTAGATAGATTGACTTTTTTATTTATTTGTTTAGGCTATTATCGATAATTTGTTGTATTAATATTAAAAAATCACTACTTGTGTTTATCTTTGTGGCTTGTAGGTAAATCCTATATATAAAACTTAGAGCCTAGCCATCAATAATCGACCAACTAATGATCAGCAGTGACTTTCTTGTAAAAAGCCTTAATCAACCCTAAGAGGAAGTTAACTGCTACAGGGCACTTGATTCGCCAACAGAAACCGCATTGCAGGATACCGCTTTTGTGACGCAAGAAGAAAATTTAGGAATTGGAGAACAGGTACTCAACAGGGCAGCTGAGATAGGGCTGTCTAGCCAACTGGATGATGCGGAAAACATAGATATCGACATTCAGGGCGATCTGTTAAAGTTGGTTCAAGGAGAAGCCGACTCGATAATCTTGAAAGGGGAAGGTCTGGTCACCTCGCAAGACCTCCGTCTAGAAGAATTGGAACTGCAAACAGGTACCATTGCCGTTAATCTGATCAGTGCCGTTCTGGGCAAAGTGGAACTGGCCCATCCCACCAATATTGCAGTTCGTGTTGTACTCACAACAGCCGATCTCAATCGGGCATTGAACTCCAACGTCCTAAGCAACCAATTGCGACAGTTAGAATTTCCCGTAAACAATCAAGTGATGACGATAGAGTTGCAGCAGGCGGAGTGCTACTTACCCGGTAATGGAAAACTGGTACTTCAAGGAGAGATTTTGGTACATCTAGCTGACAACACTCAAGCGGCTGCTTTTAGCGTGGGTTTGAGGATTAGGGCAGATGGACAATACATTGCTATAGAGGAGGGGAATTACCAACAAGGGAAGGATTTGCCCTTAGAACTGACAACAGCCTTGTTGGTAAAGAGTAATGAACTCTTGCATCAGCGCTACTTTGAATCTGAGGATGTTTCGATTTCCTTGAAGCAACTAAGGGTAGAAAAAGACAAAATTACGCTATGGCTTAATGCTTATGCCGCTCGGATTCCTTCTTAGTACATAGTGGGTTTGTGATAATCCTTATGTCATCAGGCAGATTCACTGACCGAGAGCGATCGCATAGATTGAGGCATCGGGACAACATAAGGAGACTAGATTGTGGCACTAGGTAAGCCAGACCTTGGTGAACAGGCATTAAGTAAAGCAGCAGAGATTGGACTATCGACACAACTTGATGAAGTAGAAAAGCTGGAAGTTGATATCCGCACCGATCCAGGCAAGCTCATTCAAGGACAATTAGAATCTGTCGAAATTGAAGGCGAAGGTCTGGTGATGCAGAAAGACCTCCGCACTGAGGAACTAGACGTAAAAATCGGCAATATTGCGATCAATCCCTTAAGCGCTGCGTTTGGGAAAATTGAACTGACCCGTCCAACAGACGCTGACGCTCACGTCGTTCTCACTGAAAAAGATGTAGAACGTGCCTTCAACTCTGAATATATCCATGACAAGCTGCAAAACCTAGACATTAATGTCGATGGTCAACCGATGACTGTTGATACGCATCGGGTGCAGTTTGGTTTACCCGGTGAAGGTAAGATTGCTATCACTGCTGAAATCCAGCTAAAACAAACAGGAGAAACTCGACAAGTCTCCTTCACAACCGTTCCCCGCATGAGTCCTAGTGGAGAACGAATAGTCCTAGAAAATGTGCATTATACCGAGGGTCAAGAGTTATCGCCAGAACTCACGGCTGCATTATTAGACAGAGCTGGTGAACTATTAGACTTACGCAACTTTGAACTCGAAGGGATGTCGCTACGCCTCAAGGGTCTAGAGGTACAAAAGGGTAAGTTAACGCTTCAATCTACAGCTCACGTCGAGAAATTCCCTGAGTCGTAACCGTGGGGAAGGGGAAGCCTTTACAACTCCCTCTTCCCCTAATCCTGCACTTTCTTCTGTCAGAAGACAGGGCGATGTTACTTTACCGACCATTTCTTTAAAAACTTGCCATAAAAACCTATTAGGAAGGAGTCTCAGCCGTGATCACCGGGATAACAGGAATAGATAATCTAGGAGAACAGGCGCTAGCCAAAATGGCTCAAATGGCTCTGTCCAACCAATTAAATGAAGCGGAACAATTAAAAATTCTCGTTAAAACTGATCCAGGTAAGTTAGCTCAGGGTGAGTTGGAATGGCTGGAAATTGACGGCAAAGGACTTGTTATGCGAGAAAGCCTGCGGATGCAGGAGATGGAACTCAAAATTAATGATATTGCTGTCTGTCCCATCAAAGCGTTGATGGGGAATATTGAACTGACTAAGCCTATTGAAGGCACAGCTCGTATCGTTGTAACTCAAGAAGATATTAACTACGCTTTCAATTCTGAACTGCTCGCAAACCAAATGCGCGATCTGAATATTCAAGCCGATGGCAAGGTGGTGAAAATGGGGATTGAGCGAGTCACTTGCCAACTGCTAGCGAATGGCACAGTGGAAATAGATGCCGATATTCTATTGCAGCAAACGGGTGAGACTCAGCAGGTTTCCTTTACGACAACACCTGACATTAGTACCGATGGGCGAACTGTCATGCTAAAAGAGGTTCAGTATGTAGAAGGAAAAGAACTTTCGCCAGAAATTACAAGTATTTTGTTGCAGAAGGCAAAGGCAATTCTAAATTTACGCAACTTTGAGATGCAAGGGATATCACTGTGTATTCATCAGCTTGAAGTAACAGAGGGCTTATTAACACTGCAAGCTGCTGCTAATGTTACGAAATTCCCTTCTACCTAACAAGGCAGGATTTTAAGTCGAGGCATCTAATTAAACGTAAGGTGGGTATTGCTTACGGGCAAACTTGCAACCCTGAAAAAAGTACAGACAATGTCCACCCTACAACTATGTTTGTTTTTTTAGTGTACTTACTTGTTATTGTTGCCAAGTTTAAATCAAACCGGATTTGGGAGGAAGGCAATTAAGGAGAAATTTTGAGTCATTTCTGAAATTACAAATTGCTAAATCTTTCTTTTGGTGGACGCTGCATGAATTTATTAATTGCAGAATTCCTGTAGGAGATTATCCGGCTGAGTAGGTGGAAAATTTTAACCGTAAGGTGGGCATTAGCTACCTTCAATCCTGTAGTCCTCTTGAAGAGAGAATCATGGGCAAAGCCCACCCTACAAGTGGGTGATGTTTATTTATCTCCATCTACTTAGTTTGAACTATAGAAATCCTAACCATTAAGCGAGACGAATATGACGCAAACTCCCAATATACCACCGCTGATTGAAAGTGAGGAGAGTAATTATCGGGATAGTGGTGTGCCTAGTACAGTGGCGATCGCAGGGCATCCCCTCCATCCCGCGCTTATCACTTTTCCAATTGGTCTTTTGGTTATGGCACCCGTAAGCGACATAGCTTACTGGTTTCTAGGCGACGTTTTCTGGGCACGCGCTTCATTTTGGTTAATCGTAGCTGGATTAGTTACGGGTCTGGTAGCCGCCATCACTGGCCTTCTGGACTTTATAAGAATTGGTCGTGTTCGGAAGCACACGGCTGGCTGGGCGCATATGTATGCGAATGTAACAGCACTCGTCCTCACGGCGATCAACCTGGGATTAAGACTAGGCGATCCAGTTGAAAGTATCTTGTTCACGGGACTAATCCTCTCGGTGATTGTCGCGGCACTTCTCGGCATTTCTGGTTGGTATGGAGGCGAACTAGTCTATCGGCACAAAATTGCTGTCATTGGCTACGGCGATCCTGATCAAGGTTAGGAGATAACCCAAAATTTATCAAAAATCATAAGCTCCACGCCTTCTGGCGTGGGCTTGAATTTTTTAAGCGGTTTATAATCACAGGAGCAACGCCTACCTTACCTGTAGAGTCAGTGAAGCGCTGCTCTAAATGGGGTACATTTGCAAAAACGGGATGTATCCGTTATTTTCTGAATCATCAGACGAAATGCGATCGCGCTGTGCATATTGTCCAGGCTGATGGCATTTTGGAGAATAGTTGAATTCATCCGAAATTGCCGTTGTGCCTAAGCTTGTCCTGACATAAACGCGATATTGACGTAGGCGATTAGCCAAATGGCACAGTTGAGTATTGAGTTCTTCAATCCCCAGCTTTAAACCAGCTTTAGCCTTCACCCGTTGAGCGATTTCATGCAGTTGACTAGCTGTGGGTGGCAAGCAACGCTTAATGCTCGATTGCCCTGATGTAAGCTGAGATCGACGTTGAGCGAGTCGATCACGTCGATAAACAGCATGGTAGTTCTCCAGTAATATACAGGCTCGGTAAATTTCTGCTTCACCCAGGTGATGAAACTCTGCCAAAATTCGCTCTAGCTGTTTCGGCTTGGCGTCATTCAAAATAGCCCAATCACTAACAAAATTCACACTACACTCCCACGAGAACTGATTGAGTTCAGGATGTCTTGCACTCTGACTTGACAAAGAAGAGTGAGTAAAACCTAAAGTCCTCTAAGGGAAGCATTTTGTCTCCCCCCTAAAGGAGAGACAAACGCTTG
>JBFLZA010000542.1:0-6487 GCA_040756535.1 Cyanobacteriota bacterium | reverse complement strand
CGATCGCCATTCAACAATCTAGGTTACGCAAGCAACTTCAGGATTATGCCACTGAGCTAGAGCAGCGAGTTGTAGAGCGTACTCTCCAACTACAAGAAGCCAATGAGGAATTGGAAGCCTTCTCTTATACGGTTGCTCACGATCTGCGAGCACCCCTGCGAGGCATTCAAGGGTTCGCTCAAGCCTTACTTGAGGATTATGGCGACCAACTAGACGAAACGGCACAGGACTACATTCAGCACGTTTTTGATGGCACCGATCGCATGAATGATCTGGTTCAAGATCTGCTGGCATACAGTCGGCTGAGTCGAGAGGAGATTAAGCTTGCACCTGTTGATTTGACACAAGTCGTGGCCCAAGCTCAGGCACAACTGGAAACAGAGTTACGCGATCGCCAAGCTGAAATTATCGTTATAGAACACTTACCCAACGCAATGGGATATCGTCCTATCCTGGTGCAAATCGTTGTCAACCTGCTATCGAACGCAGTTAAATTTGTTGCTCCGGGAGTCCAACCGCAAATTAGGGTTTGGGCCCAAGAGCAGGATAATTGGGTGCGTCTGTGGGTTGAAGACAACGGTATTGGTATTGAACCACAATATCAAGAGAAAATCTTTGGTGTCTTTGATCGGCTGCATGGGAGGGATGCTTATCCGGGTACAGGAATTGGTTTGGCAATTGTACGCAAAGGTGCAGAGCGTTTGGGTGGACAAGTTGGTGTAGAATCAGCTCCTGCTCAAGGAAGTCGATTTTGGGTAGAGTTGCAAGCAGCGAGATGAACACCCGAAAAAATCTTGTTTCTGGTGGGTTACTTCTGCTGTGCTGACCTAGTCTAATGATTTTCGTCTCCGAAGGAGATAAGTAATCATTTTTCCCTTTCCTTTAATCGGAACCCAACCTCGCTCTTCAAAAAAAAACTGCTCCTTTAATCGTGCATAAGTGGTAGCCGTTACCTGAATCTCACCAGGAATTCCATTCGTTTCCATTCTTGAAGCCGTATTGACTGTATCTCCCCACAGATCGTAATTGAACTTATTTAAACCAATGACTCCTGCTACTACAGGGCCAGTATTGATGCCAATTCGCAGCTTAAACGCTTCACCAATTTGATGATTGATTTTCACGATTTCCGCTTGCATAGCCACTGCCATTTGGGCAATAGATTGAGCATGATCGGGACGGAAGAATGGCAATCCTCCTACAACCATATAAGAATCACCAATGGTCTTAATTTTCTCCAAACCGTAAGTTTGAGCTAATTGGTCAAACTTGGAAAAAATGATATTGAGAATTGACACTAGTTCTTCGGGCGTTTTTCTAGCAGAAAACTGGGTAAAGCCAACAAGGTCAGCAAATAAAACACTAACCTCTTCAAATCGTTCAGCAATCAAGTATTCACCCTTTTGTAATCGCTTAGCAATAGGTTCAGGTAATATAGAAAGCAGTAGCTCCTCCATTTGTTTTTGCTCAAATTTCAGTGCTTCTTGGATTAACTTCCGCTCTGTGATGTCGGAAGCCGTACCTTCGTAATACAGCAATTCTCCTTCACAATCGGACACAGCACGGACGTTTTCTGAAATCCAAATCGTCGAACCGTCCTGGCGATACACCAGAGACTCAAAATCCCTAACTTCATGTTCCGCTTCTATCGTACTCAGAAATTCTTTGTGGCGATTCGGGTCAACATAAAGTTGCCGAGAAATATCTTGAAAGCTGTTAATGAGTTCTTCTGGCGAATCGTAACCGTATATTCTCGCTAAAGCTGGATTGGCACTGATGTATTGTCCAGAAGGTGTGGATTGAAAAATTCCCTCAACTGCATTTTCGACAATACTGTGATATTTATCTTCAGCAATTCGCAAAGCCTCTTCCGTCTTCTTACGCTGAATCAGTGAACCCAATTGAATAGCAATGGCATTAATTAATTCTAATAAATGTCGCTGGAGTGGACTTGCTTCTCTCTTAAAAAACACTAGAATTGCCAAAACTTGATTATTAAATAGAATCGGTACTCCAAAAGCGGTTTTTAATCCGAATTCTGCCGCGAGAGTAGCACGTTGAAAAATTTGGGGCGGCTGGGTAGAAACATCTTCTATCCATTCAGGCTTATGAAATGACCACACACGTCCTGGCAATCCCAGATTCGGATCAATTTTGAGGGTCAAGCTTTTGTTTCTAAACTCTTCTAGACTAAACTCTCTGGCATACCAACTTTGACTGTATTCTAATAAAGTGGCATCTTGATTAGGAATCCAGGCTTCACCGAAATCCCAACCAATCGTTTCACAGCAGGAACGCAGAATGATAGATAAAGCGGAAATAAAATCCTCCGCTTCAGCAATAGCTTGAGTGGTGGAGAGTAGAAACAAAATTTCCTCTTCAGCGCGTTGACGGACTCGGATTTCATTGTGTAATCGCTGAATTTGTTGTTCTAGGTCGGATTGAGTAGCTTCTAGTTCAAGCTGCACCTGCTTTTGCTCGCTAATATCCCGTGCTACCCAAATGACTGATTGATCTGAAATAGGAGAAATTGTAGCAGTAAACCAAACCTCAAAATCCTCAATTGAGTTGTTGGTTAATTCTGCCTTTTCTGGATCGGTGACTTCCACAGACAACGTTCTTTCATCTTTCATCCTTCCTAGCTCATCCTTTTTAAGGGGTAAACTATATTCAAAATTCAGGGTCTGCCTCCTATTTAAAGCCTCCTGGATTTTTCCCCACCATACTGACTTTGTATCTTTTTGAAAAAAGTGTTCTACTGTTACCCCAATTATGTCAGTTTCTGATTCATTTAAAAAACTTAAATTCGTCGGCAAAACTTCTATATCTTTTATTTCGTCTTTTTGAGTATTAATAACCAGAACAATATCAGTCATGGCCTCAAAAGCTGCACGCATTTTTCTCTCACAACTGCGTATCTTCTCTTCCAGTAACTGGTCAGAACTGCCTAGCCTTTCCTCCAACAATCTGCGCTTACCAATCTCGTCTTGAAGCTGCTGATTTAACAGGCTCAATTCGGAGGCTTGCTCATCAATCAGACGCTGCAACATTATAACGTCTTGATTAATTCCTGTAGAATTCTGCATAAGATGCAATCCTCATTTTTTATTGCCTCAAAATATTCAACGAGAATCCGATGGCACTCTCGTGAGAGGAGTAGATGCAATTTCTTTTAGCTTAAGCTATGCTCACAGATGTTATTTCAGTTTAAGATAAGTTCAACAGTGCTGACTGACGAGGAACCGATTTTCTCAGAACTCGGAACTAGAAGACTAGGGAAACAACTAAGCTCAGTTATTTATTATCAGTTGTTAAATTGTGGCACAAAATTTATTTGGAAGTAGAATTTTAAAAAAATCAAATAATACCAAGTTTCTTTTATTGCCTGCCTCGACCCCACCCCTCAGGTCAATGATTCAAGCAATAATACCTAAATAATCGATATCTTTGACTTGAATTTCCGGCTGCTGCTGGCTCTACCAGCAACCTGTAAAATGTGGGTTCCAGAACCAACAGGGTGGTGTCGTGTCCAAGGAGACGCTTCTATACTGAGCAATACGTGCGTATAGAGCGCTTTCCCCCAGCCAATCAACTTGATGATACTGCCGCTTTTAAACAATCGCTATCAAATTATTCAGCCTCTTTCCACGGGTGGGTTTGGCGAAACCTTTCTGGCACAGGATACCCATATGCCGTCCGGCCGTTACTGTGTCATCAAACAACTCAAAGCGCAAGCAAATAACCCTGACGTTTGCCAACTAATTCAGGAGCGGTTTGAGCGGGAAGCCGCCATTTTGGAGCAATTGGGCGAGGGTAGCGCTCAAATTCCTCGATTGTACGCTTATTTTATCGAACAGGGGCAATTTTATTTAGTTCAGGAATGGATTGAAGGCGTCACCCTAAATACCAAAGTGCAACAAGATGGCTTACTTGATGAGAGTGCCGTTAAGGAAATACTGCTGAGTCTTCTGCCAGTTTTGGACTATATCCACCACCGAGGCATTATCCACCGAGATATCAAGCCTAACAACATCATTCTACGACAACGCGATCGCAAACCTGTTTTAATTGATTTCGGCATTGCCAAGGAAACAATGGCTATGGTGGTTCATCCTCAAGGGGAAATTACCAGTTCCATTGTCGTCGGGACAAAAGGTTTCATGCCACCAGAGCAAGCTGCAGGTAAACCCGTCTATGCCAGTGATTTATACAGCTTGGCACTTACAGCTATTTATCTGCTAACGGGTAAACGGCCTCAGGACTTGGAAACGAATCCTCAAACTGGCCAGTTCATGTGGCAGGCAGACAGTTTGAAGATTAGTCCCAGCTTAGTAGCCATTTTAGATCAAGCCATTGAGTCTCATCCACGCGATCGCTTCTCAACTGCACGAGAAATGCTCCTCGCCTTGCAACCGGATGCTCCCGTCTTACAAAATACCCCAGAAGTCATTCTGTTAAACCCTACCCTTCCACCATCCCCAGTCCCCGATTTAGAAACAACAAAATTGCCTACTGAGGGGAAAGAGGACGCGGAGACACGGGGACGCGAGGACGCCCAGAGTTGGATAGAAGAGATTAATGATAAAGTCTCAAAAGAGGATGTGCAGACAGTCCGGACAGGGGACGCGAGGAATTTTCCAGAGAATATATCCCACCTTTCGTCCCAATCCGCCCTCCCTAATCAAGAGATATCAACAACAAAGACTGAGTACAGCAGGCAGGAGTACCGAAATCGCCAAATCTTGCTCAACAAAGTCAAAAATTATTGGGTCAAAGGCGTTCTGGAAACCTCCTTACATGGTAAAGCACTGATTGCCCTTGGTCTAGAAAAGCGCCTTGATGCGATCGCTCGCCCTTGGGGTATTGTATGGGAAACACCCGATCAACCCAAGCAAACTCTGCCCTCCAATACCCGAATTATCAACCACTTCCACCAACTTGGCGCAGGACGGACGCTACTCATTCTCGGTGAACCAGGTGCAGGCAAAACCACAACACTCCTAGAACTCGCTCGTGATTTAATTTCCCGTACTGAGCAAGACTTTAACCAACCGATTCCCGTTGTATTTAACTTATCGTCTTGGACGAATGAAAAGCAAGCGATCGCAGATTGGTTAGTTCAAGAACTCAATACCAAATATCAAGTTTCCCAAGAAATTGGTCAAGTGTGGATTAAAACCGAGCAACTGCTGCTGCTACTCGATGGATTAGACGAAGTTAGTTCTGTTCGTCGAACTGCCTGTGTTCAAGCATTAAACGAATTCATCCAATCACACGGAACCACTGAAATTGTAGTTTGCAGCCGCATCAAAGACTACGAAGCCCTCAACCAACGCCTCCAATTTCAAGCTGCTCTATTTATTCAATCACTAACCTTAGAACAAGTTCATCACTATCTCAAGAGTACAGGCTCAGAACTAACCGCTCTCAATACCGCCCTGAAAGCCGATACCACACTCCAAGAATTAGCCAAATCCCCCCTCATGCTTAGCATTATGACCTTTGCTTACCAGGGGATGTCAGTGACAGATTTACCCGAAATGAATTTGGAAGAACGCCGCCAACATTTGTTTGATAACTACATTCAACGAATGTTCAATCGTCGGGGTGCCAATCGTCAGTATTCCCAATCCCAATCTCTGCACTGGTTAATTTGGCTAGCGCAACGACTCTCTGAACAATCTCAAACTGTATTTTTAATCGAGCGAATACAGCCGAACTGGTTGTCTAAAACCTGGCAAAGGCAAATTTACGGATTGAGTATTGTTCTCACTTTTATCCTATCGGGGAGTCTGATCGGAATGCTGATTTTTCCGCTGAATCGAATGCTTTTGCTCCTAACCGCTACTGGGTTGATTTTTTGGCTTATTTTCGGGATTCACCGGATTAAGCCTATTGAAAATTTGAAATGGTCTTGGAAAAATGCGAGAAAGAATCTAATTAGAGGAGTAATTTTTGGTTCACTTTGGGGATTGATTATCAAAGTCCCGTATGATTTATTAAATAACCCACTGCCCCTGAGTGTTTTTGATGCTGATTTTATCAATTCATTACTTCGCGGACTTGTATTTGGGTTAAGTATGGGCTTGACTTTTGGGCTAATTCGTGGGTTAACTAGTCCCAGTATTGAAACGCGCACAATTCCCAACCAAGGAATTCGACAGTCGGCAAAAAATGCTGTTGTTTTTTCTTTAATTGGATTTTTGGTAGCCTGTGGAGCAGCCGCTCTATTACAATGGAAAATTTTGTATTGGGGAATTTTTGGTCTATCGTTTGGGCTTGTCGCTGGAGGCGGTGAAGCTTGTATCAAGCATTTCATCCTGCGGCTTATTCTTTACTTGGGTGGCTATATTCCTTGGAATTATGCTCGATTTTTAGATTGGGCAACGGAACGGATTTTTTTGCAAAAAGTTGGTGGAGGCTATATTTTTGTGCATCGGTTATTGTTAGAGCATTTTGCACAAATGCCTTTTTAAATTATGAATTA
>JBFLZA010000541.1:0-6491 GCA_040756535.1 Cyanobacteriota bacterium | reverse complement strand
ATCAAATTCAAAATTCAACATTCAACATTCATTTATTCCAGCGCGGTTCGGAATTAATGCCCAATCACAGTCCTTGGGTACGTCGGCACCTCTACAACCTTCTTATGAGTCGGGGTATTCAGGTGCATCTGGAGGAAACTGTCAGTGAGGTTTTGCCGGATAAAATTCGCTGTGAGTCGGGTTTAACGGTAGAGTGCGACTATACCTTCTGGGTTACGAACGCCTCAGCACCTGACTGGATTGAAGCATCCGGATTGAAGACGGACTCAGACGGCTTTATTCTCGTTAGCGATACCCTGCAATCGCTCTCTCATCCCCACATCTTCGCCGCTGGTGATATTGCCACAATGCTCAATCATCCCCGTCCCAAAGCTGGGGTATTTGCCGTGCGTCAGGGAAAGCCATTGTTTGAAAACTTAAGGGCGTTCTTACTCGAAAAATCGCTTAAAGACTATAAACCACAGAAACTGTACTTAAGTTTAATTGGTACGGGTAAGGAAGAAGCGATCGCCTCTTGGGGCCCGTTGTGCTGGCAATCCCCCCTACTTTGGCGTTGGAAAGACTACATCGACCGCAAGTTTATGGAACGCTTCAGCGATTTGAAGATGGAGAAAGAGGACGCGGGGACGCGGGGACACGGAGACGCGGAGAATGCTTTAGCAAATTTATCTAACCCATCCTCATCTCCTCAATCCAAAATCCAAAATTCAATGCGTTGTGCGGGTTGTGGTTCTAAAGTGGGTAGTTCTACTTTGGAGCGAGTTTTGCAGCGACTTCAACTTCAAAAGAACCATTGGGTGGAACGAGATGATGTTCTTGTCGGACTGGGAGAACCTGATGATGCGGCAGTGATGCAGGTACCAGCAGGCCAGGTGATGGTACAGACTATTGATTATTTTCGCTCCTTGATAAGTGACCCCTACATTTTTGGTCAAATTAGCACTAATCACTGCTTGAGCGATATTTTTGCAATGGGGGCTACTCCTCAAAGTGCTTTAGCAGTGGTGAGTATTCCCTATGCCAGTGAAGAGAAAGTTGAGGAAACACTCTATCAACTCCTCTCTGGTGCCATGAAGGTACTGTCCCAATCACAAACACAATTAGTGGGAGGCCACACGACAGAGGGAGCAGAATTAGCGTTTGGGCTTACTTGTAATGGTCTTGCTTTCCCCGATAAGTTGCTGCAAAAAAGCGGGATGAAACCTGGCCAAGTGCTAATTCTAACTAAAGCACTGGGTACTGGAACTTTATTTGCTGCTGATATGCGCTTGGAGGCGAAAGGACGATGGATTGATAATGCGGTTTACTCAATGCTGCTATCGAATCAGGAAGCCACTAAGGTATTTTTGGAACATGGGGCAACTGCCTGCACGGATATCACAGGTTTTGGTTTGCTGGGGCATCTGATAGAGATGATTAAAGCTTCAGGTGTTGCCGTTGAATTGGATTTAGAGGCAATTCCAGTACTGGAAGGAGCGATAGAAACATTGGAAAAGGGAATTACAAGTTCCCTCCAACCGCAAAATTTACGAGCCTCCTATTACGTCAGTAATTTATCTGAAGTTAGCACCTCTCCTAAGTACCCGCTTTTATTCGACCCTCAAACCTCTGGAGGTCTTCTGGCATCAGTACCATTGGAGCAAGCGGATTCCTGTTTAACTGCACTGCAAGCAAAAGGTTATGCCCACAGTCAGATAGTAGGTCGGGTGATAACAGGGTTGGAAGGGGTTATGCCAGTTGCGATCGCAAACCTGTAAACTTAACGACAGCTTTGCAGTGAGCGATACTGTTCAGGTACAATCGCCCGACAAAAGTTAACGCCATTGATTAAGGCACCATCCAGTTTTGCTCCCTGAAGATTAGCCCCTTCCAAGTTAGCTCGACTGAGATTGGCATACTTTAAGTTTGCACCCTTCAAATTAGCTCCTCGGAGGTCGGCATTTTCTAGGTTAGCTCCTTGCAGATTGGCTGCACTTAGGTTGGCATTCGCCAATTGAGCATTTTTGAGGGAGGCTAAGCTCAGTCTGGTACCTCTCAGATTGGCACCACTCAGGTTAGTATTATTCAGGGGTAAACCTGTTAAATCGCATCGCACACAATTACCAGTTTGCTGCAATGTTTGAATGTGTTCACCCGATGCTGCATATACGCCAGAACTGAAGCCGATGGTTGCTAAGAGAGTGGTAGTGACTATCCCTTTAAGGTTCATAGTTGCTTCTGGATTTCTCACGTACTGAAACCACAATACGATGGTTCAAAGCGAGTGGAATTCACCTAATCAGGTGAATCATTCGGGTGAGGTTAGGAAAGGGATGTAGACCTTTTGCATCAATACCAGCAGACCCCTCCCCAACCCTCCCCGTAACGGGGAGGGAGCAAGATTTTTTTCCCCTCGTTTCGGGGAATTGTTACCCAATTCACTACATTTACGTTCGGTTCAGTACGAACAGATAAGGGCACGATAATACCCGTGCCCCTACAACAACCTGTATTGACTGTATGGTTGCTGATTCTGACTTAAACCGAAACCTGTCCCGTCATCTCATTATCTTTAGCTTGGGATGCTGCCATGAGTTTTTCTTTATCCCGCTTGCGTTTTTTGGCGTAAAGATGAATTGAAGCTGCCATGGCAACAATCATGCCAGCGACGACCCAACCCGTGATGTCAGTTGGCAGATTATTCTTGAATACGGCTAGCAAGACAATGACCAAGAGTAGGATTGTCGGCGCTTCATTAAGAGCGCGGAACTGCTGTCCCGTCCAATTACATTCTCCTGCTGCCAGTTGCTTCATTATCCGACCGCAATAAAAATGATAGGCCAGCAAAGCGGCAACAAAAGCCAGCTTGATATGTAGCCAACCACTTTTAAGCACTTCCGGTTCAGTAGTCAATAGACCAATCGCCATTGCTACTGTCACCACCATTCCTGGCGTTGTAATGATGTTATAGAGACGCTTCTCCATCAGCTCATACTGATTTTTGAGAATCGTTTGAGCGGGTTCCGGTTCCTGGGAGGCTTCGGCGTGATAAACGAAAAGACGCACGATGTAGAACAGTCCAGCGAACCAAACGACAACGCCAATTAGGTGAAATGCCTTAAACCAGTAATATGCCATGAATTCTTTCCTCTACTATTAAAGAGCTTGAGTAGGGTGAACATTGCCCACTCTACTGGCTGCGAATGAGATTATCATTATTACCGAAAATTTGGGTCTAAAGGTTTATCCTCCTAGAACGGCTTTTTAAAACTGGATGGGGTAGTAAAACGAGCAATCAGGCTTCTTATTAACTCTGATTTAGCCATGCTACGCCTAGTAGCCAATCGCTTCTAGTTGCTATAATTCGTAATCAGTAAGCCTAATATTAAGGTATCTTTTTTCGGGGATGCTAACCCGAACATTTGATGTTGAATCTATAATTAGGCTAATGTATCATCTTTAAAGTTAGTATCATTTTCAATTAATTCAAAAAATTGCGAAATCTGTTTAGTTGATCGAATGTGATAAACACTTTTGGTATTTTGCGCCTGCTCGATATATTCACGATATTTTGGCGTCAAGTATTTGTGACATAACCAAAGCACTCGGTAGCTAGTAAGCGAACTCTTTAAGATTGGACTGTTTTGTGGCCAGCCTTCTGGTGGAGAAAAGAAACCTGTGATTAGTCGTTTAGTTACCCATAAAAAATGCACATATAGCGGGAGATCGACAAAAACCAAACTATCCGCTTCATCAAGTCGCAGCCAGACGGTTTCCATACAGCCAAACCCATCAATAATCCATCGCTCAGTAGCCAGAATTTCCTGATGGACGTGCTTATAGTCTTCCTGGGGAAGCGGCTTGCCCCCTGGTTGATATTGAATTTTGTCCAAGACGTGAAGTGGCAAACCAGTGATTTGGGATAATCTCTTGCTTAGAGTTGATTTCCCGCCTCCAGCATTGCCAAACACTGCTACTTTTTTCACCGCCACTCTCCTTTTGCTGATCGGCTCAAATCCGCTTGCAGTAATCCATACAATCAGTAGTCAGAAGTCACAAGAGAGTGACTTTCATCTTTGGTTGTGCGCCACAGCTTATGAGGTCTAATCTCCAAGTTCTCACCTGCTAACCCTCTAGTCTCAAACTTTTTTGAAAATTTATTAGGTTGAGCTTAAAACTTTTATTAGAAATTTAATGAATCTAAATAATTCAAATCAAGCCCCATCCTGATTGATATTTAAAATGGCTGAAATAAGAACTAGTCAAACGAATTGTTAATTCATCTAGAGAAGTTGGATAGCTTTATGTCACCTGTTGAAACCTTCTTCACCTTTGCTTTTGCCTCCACCTTTGCTGTTGCCCTACTCGCTACTTGGTTTCGCTTTGTAAGCCAACCGTCTAAAGGGAGACGCGCTTAACTCTAAATTTTTTTGTCTGTAGGGAGTGGGCCCAGGGCGAAGCATTTGGATATCAATACCTCAGCAAGTATTATCAGTTATCGACCCAATGCTTCGCCCCTACAGATACGCCTTGAGAGGGCTACTTGTAAATTACTCCCACTCTATAGTTCCAGGGGGTTTGGAGGTGATGTCGTAGACCACCCGATTCACTCCCTTGACTTCGTTGACAATCCGGTTGGAAATTGTTTCTAGCAAGTCGTAAGGTACTCGTGACCAATCGGCGGTCATGCCATCCTCACTATTAATCAGGCGCAAGACAATGGGGTAAGCATAGGTACGTTGGTCACCCATAACACCCACACTTCGTACTGGCAGCAATACGGCAAACGCCTGCCAAAAATCGTGGTATACTCCCCGCCGATTAATTTCTTGACGGACAATCAAATCAGCATCTCGCAAAATATTCAGCCGTTCGGCGGTTACTTCCCCAATAATGCGAATGGCTAATCCTGGGCCTGGGAAGGGATGCCGCCGTACAATTTCCTCTGGTAAGCCGATGGAGCGACCGACTTTGCGGACTTCATCTTTGAAGAGTTTGCGTAACGGTTCAACGAGTTTGAAGCGCAGGTCTTTTGGCAAGCCTCCGACATTATGATGGCTTTTGATTTTCACGGCAACTCGTTCACCCGTTTTGGGATCGACGTTGGTGTCAGCTGACTCGATCACATCAGGATAGAGGGTGCCCTGAGCGAGATAATCAAAGGGGCCAAGGCGTCTGGATTCTTCTTCAAAGACGTGAATGAATTCGTGACCGATGCGGCGACGCTTTTCTTCGGGATCGGTCACGCCTTTGACTTGCTCCAAGAAGCGATCGCGGGCATTAACATATTCCACATGAATGTGAAACTGCTCCTCAAATAGCTTTACTAACCGCTCTGGCTCTCCCTTACGCATGAAGCCTTGGTCGATGAACATACAAGTCAGTTGATCACCAATGGCTTTGTGCAGCAAGAAAGCAAGGGTCGATGAATCAACCCCTCCAGAAAGCGCTAGCAGCACTCGTTTGTCGCCCACTTTTGCCCGGATTTCTCGAATCGATTCCTCGACAAAGGCAGCCGTTGTCCAGGTGGGTTGACATTCACAGATGTGGTAAACAAAATTGCGGATGAGAGCTAAACCGCCGATGGAGTGGACGACTTCGGGATGGAACTGGACACCGTAGAGTTTTTTCTCATGGTGCGCGATCGCAGCACAAGGGGTATTCTCGGTATGGGCCAGAATTTCAAATCCAGGAGGCAATTCTTCACAAGAATCCCCGTGACTCATCCACATGGTTGAGCTATCTTCCACATTCGTCAGTAAGTCGGTGGGATCGTCAATAAGCAGTGAGGCTTTACCATACTCACCCCGTTCGGCTCGCGTCACTTTACCGCCGAGTTGTTGCACCATGATCTGCATCCCATAGCAGACCCCCAGTACAGGGAGACCCATATTCCAAATCTCTGGATCACAATGAGGTGCACCTGTGTCGTAGACAGAATTCGGTCCCCCGGAGAAAATAATTCCTTTAGGATTGAGCTGTCGTAGTTGTTCGGCAGTGGTGCGATAGGAAAGAACCTCGGAGTAAACTTGAGTTTCGCGGATACGACGAGCAATCAACTCGGAATATTGAGAGCCAAAGTCCAGAATGACAATCATCTGGCGATTCAACTCTTGGTCGAGAGGCGTTGCAGGTAACGTCTCTGATGTATTAGATGCTTGTTCTGTCTGTAGTGTCACTGCTGTGTCCGTCATAGAATGTGTGAGTGTGCAAACCTCTCGCTGCTAAAGTCTTTCAACCAGCAACGAGCATCTATTGCGGTGAATAGATAGAGCCAAACTCAGGGTTTATATAATTTATGCCTGTAGAGATTCATACAAAGTTAGCACAATTGCGACAATAACGTGGTAGCTGTTTTGCTATGGGCAATGATTTGGCGATCGCGGTCAAACAGAATTGAACCGACGCAAACATTTTGCTCACTGTGGTTGCGGATATAATCTTGAGATCGAGTATCAATTGCAGCAGCGATCGCACCATAAACCTGCTCCACCCAACGGGTATTATTCATA
>JBFLZA010000540.1:0-6496 GCA_040756535.1 Cyanobacteriota bacterium | reverse complement strand
GTTATCTTGAGTGCCCTGCTCTTCTGCTTGAGCATCAGGCTGAATATAATCGCCTCGTTCTAGCTGCAAGCCGAAGGCAGCGAAAAAAGCATCCAGGGTTTGTTTATCAACTCCAATCCGAGCATCCAGCACCTTCGTTACCGTGCTTAGGGAGAGTCTGGTGCGATCGCTCAATTCTTCGAGCGTGTAGCGATCGCCATAGTTGTCTTGAATTTCCGCTTGTCGTCTGGCCAAGGAGAGCTTCTGCTGTCCCTGAGGAGAAAGCACCACTCCGCGCCTACGCTTAGGCTTTTGCGGCTTCTTGGAGGAATTGCTTGGAGACAAACCCGTGTCCTGAATAGGTTCTTAGATTTCGTAAGTTAATTCCAACTTAAGAGAGTGTCAAGCTCGTAATCCCGGATTAGCAAGCGATCGTGGGGATTGTGAGTAGTCCTGTCTAAGTTAATGCCAAACTCGTTTATTTTCTCTGGTTTCTCCCTGCCCAAATTCCGAAACTAAAGTTAGTTGAGCAAGCCAGAAAACAAAGCCGCTTAACTTCCTCATACCATTTCACTTTTAGTGAGCTACACATTCACCCCCCCAACCCCCCTTGTTAAAGGGGGAGCAAGAAAAGTATTGGTAGTAAGCATTTAGTGGATTGGTATCAATTCAAGATAGCAACCATTTCAGTAAGGAATTAAACCCCGTGATTCACCACATTTCCATTCCTGCCAGAAACCCTTTTCATGTTGCCAACGTACTAGCTGAAGTTCTGAACGGATGGGTCGCACCCTTCCCCCCCAATATCAACAGCCATGTTGTCATAGCAGGCGACGAATACGGCACCCTGATCGAAATTTACCCTCTGGGCAGCGAGATTATGCCTGGTCACGGTACTGACCAAGCTACTTTTTGCCAGAACGCTCATCCCTACGCCTACACAGCCATTCATGCAGCGATTTCTGTACCCACCAATCAAGACGCGATCGAGCAGATTGGTGCTCGTGAAGGTTGGCGTGTGCTGCCGTGCAACCGAGATGGTCTGTTTGAGGTAATCGAGTTCTGGGTCGAGAATCGGCTCATGCTGGAGCTATTAACGCCTGCGATCGCTCCTCAATACCTCACAGCCATGAAATCCCAAAATTTGGAGCTGTTGATGGCTGAACTCTCGAACACAAAAGTCAGGACATAACTTACAGCAGCAATTGTTCTTCCTCTCCTACCTTCGATCGCATCACCCAAGTTCAGGGACGTACATCTCATGATTTCCATCCGAGAGCTTGTTAAACAGACACTAAAAACCGGTTATTTGACTCTTTCCGCAGAAGAACAACTGCGATCACTTCTCCGAACTCAATACACAAAAGAAGATTTAGCTGCCTTTATACAGTTGCAGCAAGCAGCGATGAACGGCTGGGTTAAACAAGAGTCTCGTGAATTATGGCGTCGTACATCGGCTGTTGCAGACTCTCAAAGAGTACCTCTTACTCAGTAGATCTCTTGCTTTCAATAGCTAAGACGGGCAATACGTCCCATCCCACAAGAAAATGACTATTGTGGGGTAGGTGTTGGAGCGTCTCCGCGTCAGTCTCAACTACTATCTTTGAACGCAACTTGGTATGAATTCTGACTCGGAGAATTCTAACTCCAGACCCCTGACTCTCCAGACCCCTGACCCCTATTTTCAAGCTAGGTCTAGTAAATAACGAGGAAGGGTTACTCTTGCCTACTAAGCTGTCAACTTTAAAAAGTCAACTTATGAGCATCAGCAACCTAGTTAAGATTACGGAAATTCAAGACTTTTTGCACAAGCTAAAAAAGCTGGACTTAGGACTAATCGCTCATCAGCTATTACATCATGGTTGGACTCACCAACAAGCAATGCGTGCGATTAGCTGCTACAAAATGTTCTTATCTTTAGCTTACCTGTATCCCCACATTCCGCTTGTCCCCACTCAGGAAATCGACTGGGTTTGGCACTGCCATATTTTACATACACGCAAATATCGTCAAGATTGTCAGATGCTGTTTGGTCGCTTCATTGACCACGAACCTGATGGTGAGTTTTGGGAGCAGGGAGAACCACTTTCGTTAGAGACTGCTTTTGATCAAACTCAAGCACTCTTCGAGCATTATTTTGGTAAATCTGTATTAGAAAGTACAGACTTTGAACAACTGGATAAACTCGATCTCACGGAAAATCAGTCTCAACAATATAATTCTTGCGAAGCGGGGCATCTGTGCTTTCAGCGTAGTGCTTGTGGCAGACCAATCAGCAACCTAGTGTAAGAAGGCAGGAGACAGAAGACAAGAGACAGAAGGGAATAAAGCTTATACAGTATGGTTTTTATAAAATTTGTAGGGTGGGCAGTGCCCACCCGGCTTAAGGCAATGTCATTCTTAATTAATTCGGTGGATCGAAGCGATTGACTAAGGCAGCTACTGCAATCATCGGCAAGCCAATCAGCAGGCAAAGCAACCATTGATTAATATTCAAAGGTGCTGTGTGGAACAACGTATTCATTAGGCTCCACTGGCTGAAGATAACTTGCAGTATTACAGTACAGGCGATACCAATCCCAATGGCTTTAGCATCACTAATTTGGGTAACTCTGCCACGAACTTTATTGATGAGTGAGCTTCCCAATTGGCTGATGCTCAAAAGATAAAAGATTCTGCCTGCAACTAAGGCTTGGATGGCCATTGTTCGAGCTAAATCGATATTTCCTGTGGTGGACTCAATCCATTCAAAGACGCCAAAAATCAAAATCCAGTTAAAGACAGAGATAACGAGAATTCGCTTTAACAGGTTGTTGGATAGTAACCGTTCATTAGGGTTGCGTGGTGGGCGTCGCATCACCTGTTCTGACTTTGGCTCAAAGGCTAACGGTACTGTCATGGTGATGGAATTTACCATATTCAGCCAAAGAACTTGTAGCGCCAAAATCGGCAATGATCTAGCTAGTAACACGCTAATTAAAATCGTCATTGATTCCCCGCCATTAACTGGGAGAATAAATGCGATCGCTTTCAACAAATTCCGATAAACAGTCCGCCCTTCCTCAACCGCCGCTTCAATCGAGGCAAAGTTATCATCCGTCAAAATCATATCAGCCGCTTCTTTGGCAACCTCAGTGCCAGCCTTGCCCATGGCAATGCCAATATCAGCTTGCTTGAGTGCGGGGGCATCATTAACCCCATCTCCCGTCATGGCGACAATTTCGCCTTTGGACTGAAGGGCCTCGACTAGACGCAGTTTTTGTTCCGGGGCAACACGGGCAAACACAGTGCCATCTTCCACCGCAGTCGCCAGTGTTTGTTGCTCCATTTGGGCGAGTTGTTGTCCTGTAAAAGCGAGAACTTCCCCATCCTTTCTCAATCCCATTTGAGCAGCAATGGCTCTTGCTGTTACGGCATGATCGCCCGTAATCATCTTGACTTGAATCCCTGCATTCTGACAAGCTTGCACAGCTTTTATCGCTTCTTGGCGCGGGGGATCGATCATGCCCTGCAAGCCGATGAAAATCAAGTTTTCTTCAATATCTTCATGCTCCAACGAATTGCGATCGCGAGATACCAGTTTCTTGGCAAATGCCAGCACCCGTAAACCCTGATGAGCCATTGCATCAACTTCCTGATGCACGGTTTCTGGATTTACAGCAATCCCATTTCCCTGACTATCCAATCTGTTTTGACATCGCGACAGCAGCGCTTCTACTGAGCCTTTAACGTAAATAATTTTGGATTGAGAACTCTCCCTCGCACCACGGCTTTCATGCAACGTTGCCATGTATTGAAACTCAGATTCAAAGGGAATGGTATCAATTCTGGGCATTTCCCGTTCTAAGTCAGAGGCGTTCAATCCCGCTTTCTTGGCAACTGCAATCAACGCCCCCTCGGTTGGATCACCCACAACATTCCATCGGCCCTCTTTTTCTTCCAGGTGAGAGTCATTGCATAAAAGTCCGGCAATCAGGCACTCTTGAAGAACAGGAGTATGACTCAGATCGGCAGGGGTTTCATCAAACAAAATTTCCCCTTCAGGAGAGTAACCTACACCTTTAACGGTATAGTGTTGCCCTCCAGCATAAATTGCCTGCACCGTCATCTGGTTTTCCGTTAAAGTGCCCGTTTTATCTGAGCAGATAACGGTGGCACCGCCTAATGTTTCCACTGCCGGTAACTTCCGCACGATCGCATGACGGCGTGCCATCCGGGAAACGCCAATCGCTAGGGTAATTGTGACAACAGCAGGTAATCCTTCAGGAATCGCACTCACGGCTAACGCAACAGCCGCCTCAAACATGGATACCCAGGAGTTGCCACGCCCTAACCCAATGGCAAATGTCAGCGCGGCTACCCCCAGAATAATGTAGAGTAAAGTGCGACTGAACTTGTCAAATTTACGAGTTAATGGAGTCGTGAGGTTCGTTTGCTCCTCCATCAACTGAGAAATTCGCCCGGTTTCCGTTGCTTTTGCGATCGCAACAACAATACCCGTTCCTTGTCCAAAGGTTACAAAACTCCCCGCATAAGCCATGTTGGTTCGCTCAGCTAAAGGGGCATCTGGATCGAGGGGTTGCGTGTCTTTTTCTACAGCAACAGACTCACCTGTAAGGGCGGATTCATTCACCTGTAGGTTACGCGCCTTAACCAGTCGCAAATCGGCTGGTACTTTATCGCCAGAGGTGAGGAATACTATATCCCCCGGTACTAACTCAGTGGAGGAAATGTTTACCTTTTGTCCATCTCGAAGAAGGGTGGCATCCGTTTGGACAGAAGAGGCTAATGCTGCGATCGCACTTTCAGCTTTGGATTCTTGAACAAATCCAATAATGGCATTAATCAGAGTAACACCCCAGATTACCCAAGCGTTTACCCATTCTCCCAGGAATGCTTTGACAGCTCCTGCAATGAGCAAAATGTACAGTAAGGGTTGATTGAATTGCAGGAGAAATCTTACTAAAGGACTTTTTCCCGGTTTGCCCTTAAGTTCATTAGAACCATAACGCTCTTGACGTTTTGCGGCTTCAGCAGATGTCAAACCCGTTTCTAGATTGGTATCTAACTGCCGAGATGCTTCCTGGGTTGACAACTGGTGCCATTGTTGTGAGTGTACGTTCTCCTTTATTGTTGCTGTCATATTGTTCGTTCAAAGCCTTACCCTGGCAGTAAATTTTTTAAAACTCAAATTTCTAAGGGGATTTACTCCATTCGGAGGTAGAAGAATACCGATAGAGGAAAATTAAAATCTTTACTCTTTACCCTTTACCCTTTCGCCCAGTTCTTAACTTATAGATATTTTTTGGGTGGGAAAAGAGTAACATGAGCGTTTCCCTATGCCTTCAGCTTGACAAGCAAATGTGACTAGAAAATGATAGAGACAAGCGAGTATGCCATTAAGAATGGCAATGTAATTGGTAACATTGAGTTTTATTAGCAAAATTCTGACCAAAAACCAAAAAGGTCTCAAACCCCCGACTTGTCGCTCTTTTGGAGCGCTCGCTTGCGCTAACAGTCGTGGGGACAATCCAAAAGCCTTGCATCCAAAATCCAAAATTTTTGCATCGAATTACCCTAGCCAATTCATTCTCCTGAAGTGCTATTCAACAGGAGAATGGTTGTAAATCTAGTTTTGAATTGTCCAACGCTTGCTCTTTAGATCGCCCGACGGGAGAACATATTCCAAAGCCAAATCGCAATCATTGCTCCCAAAATAGCGACAATGATGCCAGGAATACTCAAGGTTGCTGCTGTCAGTTGTAATGTTCCCGTTCCTAGCAACGTCATTAAAGTGCCGCCGATAAAGGCTCCAACAATACCTAACAGCATTGTCGCGAGAATGCCACCGCCTTGACGGCCTGGGTATATGGCTTTGGCGATCGCTCCTGCTATAAGTCCTAAAACTATCCAAGCGATTAGGTTTATCATCAGCTACCTTCCTGAACTCGTCATAGGTATCAACTACCTCTATAACATAATTGCTAAACTCCATTTTTTTGCTCAAACCAAAGACATAAATTCGATATTAGAATTTGAATTATATAGAGATTTATTAAAAATTTATGTACTCTTTGCTTGCTGTCATTTTTGAGTCACATTTGTTTGGTAATGCAATGAATGGAAGGGCTATCTCTAAGAAATTATGGATATCAATTCTTGAATTAATAGTTCGGTTTTGCTCAAGTTTTAGATTTTTTTGTACTGAATTTAAAGCAAAATAGTATGATAGGAGGTGTGATCATGAAGCACTTGCGTTATCGCCAAATTCAGTTTATTTTTATTGCTTTTGTTTTAATTAGCCTTGTTTCCTTAACTGCCTGTAGTCCAGTTTTAGATAACTCCGCTGCTGACTCCATAAAAGATTCCGAAAGTGTTGCCAAAGAAACACTCAAGCCGGACAAATTACCTGATTCTGTTGCCCAGGCAGTTTTACAAAATGCCTCTAGGCGATCGAATCTATCCAAAAAGGAGCTGCGTATTGTTAGCGCTGAACCCCGTAATTGGCCCGATGGTT
>JBFLZA010000539.1:0-6497 GCA_040756535.1 Cyanobacteriota bacterium | reverse complement strand
TCATCAGATTTGAAGTACTCCAACCCACCCTGAACGGATAAGAAGGTTGTTAGCGCAGCGGGGCGTAGCCCAGCTTAGAAGGATGGGAAAATAAGTGGTTAACCTGCTAACCTGTTAACTTGCACGCCTTGCAAACCTATTAAAGAAGCAAGTTTTCATAGAGTAATCACTAATGGCTAATAAACCAAAAGTCATTTTTCTCGATGCTGTCGGTACCCTATTTGGTGTCCGAGAAAGTGTGGGTGAGGTGTATAGTGCGATCGCTGACAAGTTTGGGGTGACAGTTCCAGCTGATACTCTAAACACAGCCTTTTTCCAAGCGTTCGCCGCTTCCGAACCTCTGGCTTTTCCAGGAACCGAACTAGAAGAGATTCCTCAATGCGAGTTTGAGTGGTGGCGGGTGATTGCTCTACGCACGTTCCAACAAGCTGGCGTTCTTAACCAGTTTCCGGACTTTACCGAATTTTTTGACGAACTGTATAATCACTTCGCCACAGCTGAACCTTGGTTTATCTATCCTGATGTGCTTCCTGCTTTAGAGGTGTGGCGGCGAAGTGGAATTCAACTAGGTATTGTATCTAATTTTGATTCTCGTCTCAAATTTGTCTTAGATGCGCTAAACCTCAAGGATTTATTTACCTCAGTCACCATTTCTACAGAAGTTGGTTTTGCCAAACCCGATCCGCAGATTTTCATCACCGCCTTACAAAAACATAACTGCGCTCCTCAAGATGCATGGCATATTGGTGACAGTTTTAAAGAAGATTATCAAGGTGCCACGGCAGCAGGATTAAGAGCAATCTTATTAAATAGAAAGGAGGAAAAATTATGAAACCTGAAAATTAGCTCCAAAACCTCTGCGTTCCTTTGCGAAAACCTCTGCGACCCTCTGCGTTAAAAAAACAGGATATTCCGCTGCTAATGGATTCGATATAACTTACTCATTACCTTATTCTCGCATCTATCAGGCGATAGAGTGTTTTTCTTAAGTTGAGTCCTTAACTGGTGATCTGCTCCTAAATTGCGGCAAGGTGACTAGCGACGTTCAAACGATGAAATTAAAGGATTTGCAGTTTCTAGTAACTGCTCCAGTGTCACAGATGCCGATGATTGATGGCGAACATGGGCATCAACAAATAGACTAATAGTTTGAGCTATTAGAGAACGAATTTGGTCTTCTGGCTGAGTCGCAGGAAAGTCCAGAAAGCCTGTGGCTGTCGTTGGGTCTGGTGGGTAAGCAATGGACAAGTGATTGGCTCCTTTCACAATCATCAGATAAGAATCATCTCGTCCCCCTTGAATTGCCTCCTTAAAGGTGCGTACCGTTGAGGTCGTTGCATCACCGAAAGCGATACCGTAACGATGACTACTATTGGCAATCACCCCATCACAAGTCCCTCCCATCAGCAGCAATGGCAGGGCGTCGGGTAAAGGCAAAATCGTACCCGCTTCATACCCCAGCATCACAGGAGCCATGGTATGCACTCCATAGCCAAACGACGCTACAACTTGGGGAAAAAAGCGCGGGTCAGCACTTTCTATCGCCACCCGACCTCCAGCAGAATGTCCACCCAAAATCATCTTTTGCAGGTCAAGTAGACCCGCTAATACACCCGATTCCTGTAAGTGTTCCAACTCAGTTAACAGGGCGGGTACAGCGGAAGCGGTAGGAGCTGTGCCGTAGTTGCTCGGTTGCCACATTTCCACATCAACCCCAGGAGTGAGGGCAACTATTCCTGGCAGATTTTCCGCAACCCAGGAAAATGTGACAACCACTAATCCCCGCTCAGCGAGGTCTACAGCCAACCATTGATACAGTTCTGGCCCACAGTTGACACCATTGAAAAATAAGACTATGGGAAAAGGAGCATTTTGGGTATCTGCTGGTACGATACCCTGGTTGCGTTCGAGTTCGCTCCCCGACATCTGTGCTGGATAGAAGACTCTGAGATGAATCGTGTCGTAGGGCGGCTGTGCGCTTTCAACTTTAGCGGCTCGAAACAAAGTACGAACAGTCATTCGATTTTAGATTTTGGATTTTAGATTTTGGATTGCCCCCACGTCTGAAATCGTAGGTTTGAGACTTTTTAGTTTTTGGTTATCAGCTAGTTTGGTGCTGGTGGTGCTGGTTGAGGACAGGTCTTATTGACAAAATCGCACTGATAAATGTATGGCTTCTGCCATGATAGAGGAATTTCCAGTAGATCCCGCGTGCCTGTCATACCCTGCCCAATAAATAAAACCAAGGCAAGGCAATTCAGGATAATGTGAACATAGCGCCAACGATTGGAGCGGTCTTTGTAGATATCTTCCACGATCGCTAATGAGAATATCATGAGCAGGGCAGCTGTTATCCCGATGTAATAGTGAGACCAGTACCACTCATTAGTCCGCCGAAACACGCCATCCTGACAGCCGAGTATGACTAAACCCATACCGCTGAGGGTGGCAAAAATTGCCCGCCAGTGTCGCAGATTGGCTCGATACAGGAATACCAAAGAGGCAATGGTAGCGGCAAACATCAACACAATGAAAATGACTTGGTAGGGATTTTTGCTCCAAACTTGCTCAGACAAGATGTGTTCAAAAATTGGGTAAGCCAAACCAATGAGGGTAATTCCCACAACACTTCCGGTCAACCAGCGACCTAAATCCACATGTTCACGCCCCACCCCTGGCGGGATTTTACTTTTACCGCCACCAATTGTTTGCAAGCGTCGCTGGCGAGTCTGCCATGCAAAGTTAACCACCATACCGATGAGGGGGAAGACAATGATAACAGCGATCGCAGGATGGAGTAAGCTAAGAAAATCAGAGGTTCCCATAGACAGACCTTTGAGGACAAGCAAGTATTAATTCAGAACTAGGACTTACGCAACAACTTTATCTGTAGGGGGCGTCGGAACTTTCCCTACTTGATTAAACCTGTCTTGAAAGTCGGGAGTCGGGAGTCGGGAGTCGGGAGTCGGGAGTCGGGAGTCGGGGGAAGAGGCTTTCATTGTTGGTTGTGTGCGTAGCTCATGGGGGAGTCTCTTGCAAAAGGGTCTTTTGCACGCTTGAGGGAAAAGGAAAATCTATGCTCTGGCTCATGAACACCCTTTCCCCTGAACCTTGCCCCTGACTTGGAGCAAGAAGTCTATTAATTATTGTTCAGGATTTTTATTGCAGCAGAATGAGTTTTAGCTGAGAAATGCCCGGAAAAATTCTGATGTCTGCCAAGCGAGAATCTACGGGGACTAACAAAAAAAACAAGGATTTGTAATCAGCACAGGCGGGTGCTCTCTTTGTGTAGCTGCGGTTGTAACCACCCATTTGACGTTCAATTGATACTTTCCTCTACTAGGGGTGATGGAAGAGAGAGGAAGGTAAATTACTATTACTGGATAACTGGCACTGAGGAAGCAGCACATTGGGTGAGTTGGGCGAGGCAGCGTCCGTAACCAGCTCAGCGTCATGCTCCAATAGAGCTGCTAAGCGCTATGAGCAACCATTGCTCTGCACAGCGTTACGCATCATCAAGGACTAAACATGCTGAATGTACCGCGCTCTTTAATCCTACGTTACATTGTTGCTGTCTTGGCTATAGCGTTAGCATTAGGACTGACATCTTGGCTCTGGCCAGTCATCAAACCCAACGCTTCCTTGCTGTTTTTTGCAGCAGTGATGTTCAGTGCGTGGTATGGAGGTTTGGGAGCAGGACTACTGAGTACGGTTTTAGCGACATTAGCCATTATCTACTTCTTTGAATCTCCCATCCATGCATTCGAGATGAATTTGGCTGACATCCTGCGAGTAGGTATTTTCGTGCTGGTGTCATTGCTGATTAGTTCCCTGAATGGCTTGCGCCAGCAGACGGAGAAAGCACTGCGGAAAAGAGAAGAGCAAATTCGCCTAATCACAGATTCTGTACCAACACTCATTTCCTACGTTGATGCAGGACAGCGTTATCGTTACAACAATCGAACTTATGAAGAGTGGTTTGGGCATTGTCGGACAGACATTACCGGCAAGCATCTGAAAGACGTGATGGGGGAGTCGGCTTACCAGGCTATTCACAGTTATGTTGAAGCCGCCTTGTTAGGCCAGGAAGTCACTTATGAAACAGCCATTTCATTGGAAAATGCAGGATTACGTTATATTCGTGCCACTTACGTTCCAGATTTCGGGAAACAGCAACAGCCTAAAGGATTTGTTGCTTTGGTTGACGATATCACCGAACGCAAACAAGCGGAGGAGGCGCTAAAGAAAGAACGGGATTTTTCCAGCGCGGTGCTCAGTACTGTTGGCAGTTTGGTCGTGGTACTTGACCAACAGGGACGAATTGCCCAATTCAACAAAGCTTGTGAGAAAACAACAGGTTACTCCTTCGATGAAGTAAGAGGCAAGTACATCTGGGATTTGTTCTTAATTCCAGAAGAAGTAGAACCAGTCAAAGCGGTATTTGAGAACCTGAGAACCAACCAGTTACCAAGCGAGTACGAAAACTATTGGTTAACGAAAGATGGGAGTCGCCGACTGATTGCTTGGTCGAACACGACACTGAAAGATGACGAGGATTCGATTCAGTACGTTATCGGCACCGGCATCGATATCACAGAACGCAAGCAAGCAGAGGAGGCACGGCGGCAGAGTGAAGAACGATTGCGGTTAGCCTTGGATGCTGCCCAAATGGGTACTTGGGACTGGAACTTACTCACGGGTCAAGTAACATGGTCTGAGACCCACGAACAGCTTTTTGGTATAGCTTCAGGCACATTTGAGGGAACTTATGAAGCCTTTTTGCGCCGTGTTCATCCTGAAGACCGCGAAGCCATAAACCAATTACTGAATGGTGTTCGTTTAGAACGGGGAATTTATGACCAAGAAATCCGCGTTGTTTGGGATGATGGCAGCATTCATTGGATTGCGGCAAAAGGTCGGTTTTATTACAATCCAATCGGTCAGCCCGTCCGTATGATTGGGGTTGTTTTGGGTATCACCAAGCGCAAACAAGCTGAAGAGTTACTGCAAACGTTTGCCTTGGAATTAGAAAGACAAGTTGAAGCACGAACAGTCGAACTCGCATCAACGAATGCCGCTTTAGAAGCAGAAATCGTAGAGCGTCAGCGAGTACAAGAGGCATTATTCCAAAGTCAGCAGTCAATTCAGAATCTATATGAGATTGTTGCCGCACCGTATGTTGATTTTAAAGAAAAAATCCAGAAACTGCTGGCTATGGGATGCGATCGCTTCGGGCTGGATATGGGTATCTTGGCTCAAATTACAAGAGAACGTTATCAAGTCGTCGAGGTGCAATTTTCAGAGAACCTCACCAGTCGCAACAACCTTTCTACGCTCTCTCCGGGTGATATTCTTGAACTCAGCAATACTTATTGTAATGAAACGCTACAAGCCAAGGAACCTGTTAGTTTTGAACACGCTGGACGTTCAAATCTGTGGAAAGGCCATCCTTGTTATAGGGCTACTCAACTAGAAGCTTACATTGCCACACCGATTATTGTTGCTGGCGAAGTCTACGGCACTCTCAATTTCTCCAGTCCCACACCCCGTACTACTCCTTTTCAACCCGCCGATAAGGAATTTTTGAAACTCATGGCTCTATGGGTTGGGGGTGAGATTGCTCGCCAGCAGGCAGAAGAAGAGCTATACCAGCGCGAGCAGCAATTCAAAGCCTTGGTGGAAAATACACCCGATGTGATTATCCGTTGTGACAGAGAGCTGCGTTACGCCTATGTCAATCCAGCAGTGGAACGGAACACAGGAGTGGCAGTGGCTCAATTTATCGGTAAGACTTCAGAAGAAACAGGGGCACCGTCCCATTTATGCCAGCTTTGGAACGAAACGCTCCTGAATGTTTTCCAAACGGGTACTGAACAAGTCATTGAATACCAAGCGTTCTCTGTATCGGGAATGCGTACCTACCAATCTCGTATCGTTCCGGAATTGGACAAAGAGGGCGCAACTCAATATGCGTTGGTTGTGGCCCGTGACATTACTGAACTCAAGCAAGCCGAGGAAGAACGAGCACAACTGATTCGCGAACAGGCAGCACGACGGCAAGCGGAGGCAGCACAGAAGCGCTCTGCGTTTCTGGTTGAGGTGAGTACTGTGCTGGCTTCCTCCCTGGACTACGAAACTACACTTAAGAGCGTGGCGCGTCTTGCCGTTCCTTACATGGCTGACTGGTGTAGTGTTGACTTAGCCAGTGAGGAAGGCCCAATTCGTCGTGTAGAAGTGGCTCATCTTGATCCAGCTAAGGTGGAGCTAGCCAAAGAGTTACTTCGCCGCTATCCCCCTGAACAAAACCCGCAAAGCCCCATTATGAAGGTGCTGCAAACGGGGAAGTCGGAGTTGGTTACTGAGGTTCCCGACTCGCTACTTACCGCCGTCGCTCAGGATTCGGAGTATCTGAGAATTTTGCGTGAACTCAACCCTAGATCTTACATGGTGGTGCCCCTGCGAATACGCGGACAAACGCTTGGTGTTCTATCTTTTGC
>JBFLZA010000538.1:0-6523 GCA_040756535.1 Cyanobacteriota bacterium | reverse complement strand
CCGCTCCCCCGCTCCCCAACTATTTTCCTACGAGATGGATTTAATCTCTTCCCTCGTTAAGACTTACCGCTATAATAGGGGATTCTCAAATCTCGCGACTTAGGTTTCTGCTGTCTCGGCGGGTATTCACTAAGCTGACACCATTGGAGCCTTCTTGCGACATTGAGCTAAATACATTCACCCAAGAGCCAGGAGATTAGACCCATAGGGCAAACGTAGGTGTCGCCCGTACTCCAGTCAAAAGCCGCTTTCGCCGTTTTCTTGCTTAGCATTAGCACTGGCAACAAGAGACACACATCACACCCAAGAATGAATTTCACTCACAAAGCCTTTAGCTTTCCGTCACGCCTCAAACTGATAGGGTTCACGGATTTTTAAGATTTCGCTCAATAACTGACTCAGGAAAACGCCTGAGGATTAAATCTGTTCAATTGATTAACGTTCTTCAGGAACGGAAAAATATGCATTTACCAGATAATCAAACCAACCGTAACCGCGAGCATTTGCGATCGCAAACCATTGCATTAAACCATTGGAATAGCGAGAAATCCCAGAATTACATTGGAGACAATGCTAGAGATATCCCAGAAAGCGGAACTGAGCGATTTAAACGGTTCTCCACTGGTTCTACCTATCGCGCTGGTGCTACCGCCAAGACGCACCATGAGACACGTCAAGGGACTGGGGAAACAGAAGGGCATAGCAAAAAAGTCCCTCAGCACAACCCTAAGCGTGAGGGCGATGGTGTGCCTGAACAGGCCAGTACTGATGTCGCTCAGACAAAGAATTCGGGGCAGACAGAACTTCCGGAACTCTCTACTGGGGAACAATCTCAGGAATCTCCAGAGTTTTCTTCTGTCGCTCACAAGCAGCAGGTGTTCAGAAAATTGCAGTCTTTAAAAAGGGTTCGTGATTTCCTACAGCAGTATGCAGAAGGAGAACGTGAATTTCAAGGTATCGATCTCACAGAGCAAGTTCTGCGTGATGTAGATTTAAGGGAAGCAGACTTAAGTGAGGCAAAATTTCATCGGGCTGTGCTAGAGAAAGCCAATTTAAAAGGAGCAAACTTAAGTCGGGCAGACTTCCGTGAAGCCAACCTAGCTGGGGCAAACTTAACTGGGGCAGAGCTAGTTTGGGCGAACTTGCATAAGGTAAATCTGCGTGGAGCAAATCTACGTGGGGCAGATTTGAGTGGAGCCTATTGTAAAGATGCTGACTTCACAGGAGCAGACTTGGGTGGAGCAATATTGCCTGACGGTTCAGTCCTGTTAACGAGTGACCCATCGAGTCTGCTGAATTGTTTGAGTCAACGAGCACAGTCCTAATTCCTGCTGAACTGCTAAAAATGCGATCGCTAAGGGTGCATCACAATCAAAAATGTTCACTCCGAAAATTTTGTCAGTTTTCGATATTAGGGGCTTGCACTTGAGGTACGATGTCGTTTAGTCTAGTGGGTTCGCCGACGTAACAAAAGAGTCGTTGCATGACTTCTGATTCTGCCGAACAATCAGCCGAACAATCACCCATTGATTCTGCCGAACAATCAGCCGAACAATCACCAATATCAACGGTTTCCCCAAGCGAATCGGCAGTGGAGTCCCAATCCCAAGTCCGTTTAAAAAGTGATGGGGAACGATTGCTGTTAATCTTGCCTCCGGACATGGAAACACCAGGTTCTGCCAGTTGGTTGGATTTGTGGCAGCAACTCAAGCATCGCCTCAATGCCGGCGAACGCTTTTGGCAGGAAAATACTGGGGTACATCTGATGGCACAAGACCAACTCTTGGATGGTATGAAGCTACAGGCGATTGATGACGCGCTCAAGGAAATGCAGCTTCAGCTTCAGCGAGTGTACACTAGCCGCCGACAAACGGCTGTTGCAGCAGCTACCGCCGGTTATTCGGTGGAACAACAAGCCCCCACCTATTCTCTCCATCAACAGCCTTCTGAACCGACTGAATTACTCACAGAACCCCTATACTTGCAATTAACAGTACGTTCAGGTGTTGAAGTTCGCCATCCTGGCACTATTGTTATATTAGGAGACCTAAATCCGGGCGGTACAGTGATCGCAGCAGGGGATATATTCATCTGGGGGCGTCTCCGAGGAGTGGCTCATGCCGGAGCAAATGGCAATCGAGCTTGCCGAATTATGGCACTCCAGATGGAACCTACTCAACTGCGAATTGCGGATGCTGTAGCCAGAGCGCCAGCAACGCCTCCGGAGCAGTTCTATCCGGAAGTCGCTTATGTGGCACCGGAGGGAATTCGTATCGCAAGAGCTAATGATTTTGCTAAGACCCACTTTTCATTAAGTTCATGAGTCGTATTATTGTCATCACCTCCGGTAAAGGAGGGGTGGGTAAAACTACAGTTACTGCTAATTTAGGAATGGCGATCGCACGTTGCGGTCGTAAAATTGCTCTAGTCGATGCGGATTTTGGTTTAAGAAACCTAGATTTGCTGTTGGGGCTGGAAAATCGGGTAGTCTACACCGCCTTAGATGTGTTAGCGGGTCAATGCCGTTTAGAGCAAGCGTTAGTCAAAGATAAGCGCCAAGATGGTGTTGTGCTGCTACCAGCGGCTCAAAGTCGCATGAAGGAAGCCGTAAATCCCGCTCAAATGAAGAAGCTTATCGGTGTGCTAGCTGATAAGTTTGACTATGTCATAATTGACAGTCCGGCGGGAATTGAAACCGGCTTCCAAAACGCGATCGCAGCGGCTAAAGAAGCCCTAATTGTCACAACTCCAGAAATTGCTGCCGTGCGGGATGCTGACCGAGTGGTGGGTTTGCTAGAAGCCCAAGGCATCAAGAAAACTCACCTGATTGTCAATCGCTTGAAACCCGCCATGGTGCAAGCTGATCAGATGATGTCTGTTGAAGATGTTCAAGAAATTCTTGCCATCCCCTTAATCGGCATCATCCCCGATGATGAACGTGTTATTGTCTCCAGTAACCGGGGAGAACCCTTAGTTTTAGGGGAACAGGTTTCCCTTCCGGGAATCGCAATCAACAACATTGCGAGACGCTTAGAAGGGGAGAAAATTCCCTTCCTCGATTTGATGGCAGAACAGGATAATCTGCTCAGCCGTATCCGTCGTCTGTTCCGTGGTTAAGTTTTCAGTGCTTTAGGGGCGGCAATTGGATGACCCGCCCTATTTTCACTCAAAATTCTTCACTTTAAAAAGAAGCCATTTAGATTGAACGTTTTAATTTTTGCTCTTTAATTTTGAGCTTTGTTGTTCTCCATTTTTCACTTTGTTAATGCAGATTCACCCCTCTCCAAGCCCCATGATTAGCGAACTTCTAGAACGACTTTTTCCCTGGAGTAGTCCCGGCAACAGTCGGGCGGAAGTAAAACGCCGCCTTAAACTCGTTATTGCCCATGATCGCGCTGACCTCACTCCGGAGATGATTGAGAAGATGCGTAATGAAATCTTGGAAGTCGTTTCTCGCTACGTTGAAATTGATACCGAGGGATTGGAAATTGCTTTGGAGAGTAATCAACGGGTAACGGCGTTAATTGCTAATCTTCCCATCCGACGGGTGAAGGAGGAACCGCCAGTGCCGTCGGTGGAATAGCGATTATTTTCAGGTTGCCCGATTACGAATATAGGGAAAAGGGCGAAGGAGAAAGGGCTAAAAAATTGTCTATTTCCCTTGCCCCTTTCTCCTAACTACAGCTTATTCAGCATTATCTTCATCTTCTGGCAACCTAATTTCCTCTTTTACTCCCAAACCAGCAAGAAACTTTCGGTCTTCACTCGTGTGGGGAAATTTTAGCTGAGAATCAGGAATTCCCCGTGCCAATTGACGCTGGCGCAGGATGGCAAAGCTACCGGGAGCTAAAATACACAGACGAGGCGGTGGGATAAAATTATTGGGTCGTCTCAAGGCATAGGATGTGTTCGCTTGTCTGAGTTTTTGGTCAAAACTCGCTAAAAAAGCTTGAGGGTTGTCCAAAATCTGACCCGGAAGCAGTTCGATATTCACTAAATAGTGGGGAGAGATCATGCTGTCCGACAAAGTGATGCAAAAATCTTCCAACGACAAGCCAAACTCTTGTTGTAAAGTCTGCATGACCTGAGTCACATGATACTCCGTTGTTTTCTCCGTCGTTGCTGACAACATTCCCCCACGCCGATAACGGAAGACGATAAGGGGCGCACTATTGTAGAAACCCACCACTTCCACCACATCACCGATATCGTACCGATAGAAACCACTGTAGTTAGTGGTTAGCAAGCGGTATTGTTCTCCTACCTTGACCTCTGTAGCTAAAAGCGTTTTGGGATGTTCTGCCTCCCATTGGTCTTGCGGGACAAACTCAAAAAAGCCACTTTCAATCGCTAGAATGCTGCCATCGGTGTTAACGTCCGGGTAGATGCTAAATGTCGCTTCTGCCGATGAGTAAACGGCACCAAATACGGGTGTATCGCCAAAATAAGTAGGAAAACGCTCGAAGTAAAAATCAGAGGTTCCTCCCCGTGCTGTCGCGACAAAAGACAAATCTTGCCAAGCGTGTTGGGGAGTCAGCCGTCCTTGAGTGTGTAAAATCTCTCGCAACTCATGAGCACGAACCGGGTCTGCTGACCACTGCTGTTCTAACTTTGAACGCACGGCTGATTCTAGTTGTATATCCAGGGAAATAGTCCCTTTATCGATATCCCGAATCAGGTCTTCAGCGTAGCGCTCTAAATAGTCACAAGTTCTCAGGAGTAACATAGGGAAGTTGGCTATTATCCCCCGCATCGAGCGATCGCGCAGGGCAAACAACAGGCAAACGTAGTGACGAGCTAGACTATCACTGGGTTGTAATGTCTCGAAAGGATGGGCAAAGAGTTGTTCGTAGAGGAATTTACCCATCCGCAGCACACCCACGCTGGCCGGCCCGTATTCGATACCTCCGGGACTGCGTCCAAACAACTGAACAGAGTTGGTAAGCAGCAATTTACCAAACTTGAGGTTTCTGGCGTTTAAGGCATCGCTTAAAAAACCCATGCTGGCTAAGTTTGCCCCTTTTAAGGAGTTCTGAAATCGCTTGGTTACGGGAATCAATTTCTTGGTGCCGGTGGAGCCACTCGTGAGATTGATGTAGACAACCGGATCGGGGGTCAGAATATTGGATTCACCTCGGAAAATGCGCTCAGTAAGAGGTTCATAGCTACTGTAGGGCAACACAGGTACGCGATCGCGAAATTGATCGATAGTTTTGATCTGGCTCAATCCATATTGGCGACCCAATTCAGTATTCTGATAAGCCTGTAAGAGATTGTGTAAGAATCGCTCCTGCACAATATCAGTTTGACGAGTTTGTCGCACGAAATTCGCCTTGGCACGTCTAGCTACAGCAGTCAAAAGTGGAAATAAAAGATTGTTCATTCAGGTGTAGATTAGCAGTGAACAAAACAACAAAAACAAAAGCTTTGAAGCAGAGACGGGCAATTCAGGTATCTTTTTGAGGACAGAGCATGGGTAATGGCATTAAACCAATACCAAAGACCAAATTCTACAAGTAATGTTGAATTCTGGCTTCCTGCGCGAACACTGTTGTTGAATGGATTACGTTGAGAGCATCAAAGTTCCTCGTCCCTATTAGGGATTTCAGGTTTCACTGACCTCTAGCATCGGTTTAAGTTCTTTTGAGAATGGGTTCTCATCGCCAATCCCAATCAGATTTTCAGCTCAGGTAGACCGTGCCCACCCTACATTGAAAACTTGATCAGGGGCAAGCTCTCAATTGCACAACCAGGTTTGCCAATACGTCTGTATTCTTGATGACACAATCCGGATACACTTGCTTTCGTCAAACCCTCTACACTGTCAAATAAACAAAAAAATGTGAGGAGGTCGATTCTATGAGTGCATTAGGGTTAGCACAGCCTAGTACCTTAGTCGCCAAGCTAGCTGTAGGAATTCTCTGTTTCATCCTGGCATTTGTCTTGGCCAGTTTGGTGGAATACTGGATGCATCGCTTGATGCACGCCAATGCGCGAATCGGTGAACGTCATCGCGACCATCACCGCCGCAATGAAGGACAGGGAGTGTTGTGGGAGTTCAGAGACTATGTTAGAGGCAGCTTTCTGGTGATGGGCTTGATGTTCTTCTTCTCTTGGGAAGCTGGAATCGGCTGGTTCCTAGGAGCGTTAAGCTATGCTGCCTTTTCTGCCTATGCTCATCAGCTACAGCACGAAAACCCAACCAAGTGCTTCTGGATGAAGATGCCCGTTCACTATGTCCATCACAAATACGGGATGTGGCATCATAACTTTGGTCTAGCCGTGGATTGGTGGGATCATGCTTTTGGCACGTATAAGCCTGTGGAATGGTTAACAGAAGAGGAACTGAACCAACCCGAACGGGGTTATCTACAACTTCGGTGGTGGTAGAGGCTCGTGACATCCTCCTACACCAAATCGAAGATTATGGTGTAGGCTTCCCAAAATCACTTTTGGGCATTCCTAGTTCTTCCCTTGCGGGGTTTCGCCTCTGACCTAGGCGGAGTTTCCCCCGCCCCCGGCA
>JBFLZA010000537.1:0-6539 GCA_040756535.1 Cyanobacteriota bacterium | reverse complement strand
AAAGCAAGTCTACCAGACAAGTGAAATTCAACTGGAATCGTTTCTAGGTCTTTTTCCCAAGGTTTAGCGAGAGAAACGACAGCAGCTTCTTGAATTCGATCCAACCGTAATGACCAGTTATGGCGAAGTCCCTCTACATCCTGATTTCCCTCGAATTCTTCCGTGCGACACACTAAATACTGTCGCTTCTCTAAGGATGCAATCCGAGCGTGCAAGACTGTATAAGTCCAGAGGCGATCTGCTGCATCTCGGTATGACAGGCGGAAGGGTTGCTTTCGATAAATCAAGTTATCTACCTGTTGTCGCCAAGCAGGTAAAGGGTTAGCCAGAAACTGTTCTATTTCTGCTCGGAAAGGGATAGACAGTTCGCTGCGATCGCTCAGCAACCTGGCGATTTCTTCTGCTTCGGGCATTTTTCCCAAATCCACCAAAGCCTTGCGTGCTGTTTCTAGTGCTTTGATGCGTTCTGGCGACCAGTCGTTATTGGGAGCGAGCAGGAGTTGGTGACGAGCGATCGCTTCTACCAGCTTGGAGATATTCGGGCGATCGCCCCACATCATGCCGAGTTCGAGAGCGATCGCTTCTAACTGGGCTTTGTCGCGTTCTGAAATGGATAGGGTGATGGACTGACCTTTTCGACTCATTTATTTGTCCGTACACTTCTGTCCGTTTTTCTCTTGTCAATGTCTATTTTGGGTGCAATGATGGTGAACAACAACAAGTTACGGACAGTTTTTAAGGGTATGTCCGATTATAGAATTTCTCTCAAGCCTGTTTACTCTCAGACTGTGCCGACACCTGAAGGCGTGAAACTTCCTGATGGCTGGACGCTTTCCTGGCATCAGGCTGCAACGTTAGAGGCACTGTGCCATTACGATGTCGTTTTTAATACAGCTATGACAGGTGATGGCAAAAGTCTGGCAGCTTATCTTCTGGCTATGACAAGTGGCACGTCCACTTTGGCGACGTACCCGACAAATGAGCTAGCTAGAGATCAGAAAAAACAGGTGCAACGCTACAAAGATGAGTTTCAACCGGAGAAAGACCCGCAAATCTATCGTCTCACTGCCGCCATTTTGGAAGACTTTGTAAGTACAAATAAGCTACCTTCAAAGCAGTCAGGATTGCTCAATTTTTCCAATCAAGCAGAAATTCTGCTGACTAATCCGGATATTTTTTATTACATTCATGATTTTCGCTATCTCAAACGCTTCAAAAAGGGGGATAAGCTTAAGGGAGACAATGCCAATAAGCTATTCAGCAAAATTGATGATAACTATAACTTGTTTATCTTCGATGAGTTTCATGTTTTCTCATCAGCTCAAGTAGCTAGCATTTTCAATGCCATGCTGCTCATCAAACATACAGTTCCAGGGAAAAAGTTTTTGTTTCTGTCGGCAACGCCAGATGAGTTATTACAGAATTTTCTCGCAAAATCTGGAATTAACTACAAAATTATCGATCCAGTTAAACACAACGCTTATCGTTTCGTACCTACAGAGGATAACTGGCGGCAGATTAGTCAACCTATTACCTTGAATTTTCCCAAGGCGCTAGAGCCAAACTTGCATTCTACTTATGATTGGCTGCTGGAAAATGCAGAGTCTGTGATTTTGAAATTTTTTCAAGATTACCCAGGTAGTAAAGGAGCAATAATCTTAAATTCTATTGCTGCTGTGAAGAAGCTGGTTCCCTATTTTAAAGGCATTTTTGAGCCTTTAGGGTTTAAAGTGATGGAGAATACTGGCTTAACGGGTGAGACAGAAAAAGCTGCGTCAGTTACCGAAGCTGATCTAATTTTGGGAACATCTACGATTGATGTGGGGGTAGATTTCAAAATTAACTTCTTGGTTTTTGAAGGTGCAGATGCAGGTAATTTTATTCAGCGCTTTGGTAGAATTGGCAGGCATAAAGATTTCCCCGCTTATCAGGCTTATGCACTCGTTCCCAAATTTATTCTTCAGCGGTTGTTTGAAGGGGAATCACCTTCTCTACATGATGGCGAAAGTTACGACCGAGTGACGTTTACAGAAGCCATTCGTTGTCGCTATCCATTTGTGCATGAATTTAAGAAGTATCCTCAGCGGTGGGGTGCAATTCAATCAGCTTGCGTGTATTCGGAATTATTGAAGCTTAAACAACAGTACCCTGAAGCGGCTGGCGGTTTTGGTAATGATATTCAAAGAGCGTTGGGGGCTAGTGTTAAGAAAAAGTTCGGACAGATTACGCATTGTCAGAGTGAGGGGAAGGGAAAAGTTGTTGATGAGGCTCGGAGTTTTCGGGGAAGTAGCCAGCTAGATTGTGCGATATACGATACTACCAATCAGAATGAGCCGGAGAACGAACGCTTCAAAATCTATCACCTACCTGGCATTCTCAGCAATTTTATATTTGAGTGGATGGGGAGAAGTGAATTTAATCGGCAAGCTGAGGTATCTGGGGTAACAACTACTCGTTTTAAAGAGACTTTGTGCTGTTTGAAGTTAACTGGCTACCGGGAAGTACGGGAAGACTGGCGGTTTTATTATCCAGACGATATTAGCGAAATTGCTAAATCAGGTAAGGTGCAAGTACTTAAAGGTTTAGAGATTCGGCAACCTCACGGCAGTGGGATTAATCGGATTAGTGACGCGGTATCGGGTCGAGGGTTGGTGTGTTTTATTTCCGATCGCGATCGCGCATATCTCCGATCTAAGTTAGGTTTACCAATTCACTTCCAAGCTTACTCCTTGGCAGATAAGTATAGTGCAGATGATCGCAGAACGCCACCATACACGATCGCCTTTGGCAAGTCTGCCTTGATGCTAGAAACCCTACTATGGCACTGGAAGCCAAAAGAGGATGAAGGATGGATTTGTTGAAAAGCTTGAGGAGAAAACTTGTTTAGACAAATTACGCCAAATTTGGAGGAAAACCAATGACTGAAGACAATTTACTGTCCCGAATTTCTATCGATCCAAATATCTGCTTTGGCAAACCTTGCATTCGCAGACATCGCATTTGGGTTTCTCTCATTCTTGACTACCTAGCTGGTGGCATGGCAATTGAGGAAATTCTGGAGGCTTATCCAGGTATAGAACGAGAGGATGTGCTTGCTTGCATTGCCTACGGTGCAGAAATGGCACGGGGTTATTATGTCGAGCTTCCTTTAGGTGAAAAAAAGGAAGCCGTAACGTGAATTTAAAGCTGGATGAGAATGTCGATGTTCGCGTTGTCTCCCTGTTACGTTCAGCCGGACATGATGTGGCAACTGTGCGAGGACAAGGGTTGAGTTCTGCTCCGGATGTGGATGTTATTGAAGTTTGTCGCCGTGAAGGGAGATGCTTAGTCACTTTAGATCGGGGATTTGGGAATCGGATGCGGTTTAATCCTCGTGACTATGCAGGAATTGTAGTTATTCGCTTGCCATCTCGTCCTACTTTTGCAGATTGGCGTGAAGCAATAGAGACGCTAATCCAAGGATTGGATGTAGCAGAAGTTGAGGGGAAGTTGTGGATTCTGCAACGGGGAAGTATTCAGGAATATCGCGCAATGGATGAGGAAACAGAATAATGAATGAATTTGAGGAGAACTTTGACGAGTTACCGGAAGAACCGTTAGAGCTAGACGATATAGAAAGCGATGATGATGAGACGCCAGCAAAACGAGAGCTTTTGACAATTCGCCTGTTTAAAAAGGCAATTCAAGAGGCGGAGGGAAATAAAGATGATTTTATTCTCGCCAGCTTTGCTGAAAATGTCTTACCTAACATGATTCGTCAGCTAGTGGGAGCCACTGCTAAGGGGGGTCAATTTACCGAAGATCGTAAAGCTGAAGGTAAAAATGTTGAGCGTAGCAAGCACGATCAATCGTTTATCTCTCACCTCATCAACGGTTTATTGCCTACCTATCGCATTCTCAAAAAACTCAAATCACCGGAAATTGGTACTAACCGAGTTAAACGTCAGTGTGGAGATACAGAAGTTCGCCTCTTTATCGCGTCATACATTCTACATGACTTTGACAAGTTTCCCGATTATTCCACCTGGCTAGTTGCTAATGATAGGGAGGGGAAATTCAAGGAACGTAACTGGAAAGATGACCCGCCTCATAAATCTGATGCACCTAACTTCGGGCGCGAATACGTCAAGCAAAAGATTCAAGAATTTGGCTTGGACTACCTATTAGGTGAAGATTGGGAAACCCACATTGATGATATTGTCTGGCTCAGTCACAATGCTGGGGAAAAATGGGATAGCGATCGCGGTTTGGAAATTCGCGGTTTGCGAGAAGGTCAATTAGATTCTAGAGTAAGAGGTGTTATCCGCGACCTAGTGAGACTATCAGACTTATTTGCCTCAATAGTGAAGCACCCGCCTGATGTTGAAAGCGATGGCAAATCTGATAAATTACCCGAATTATTAAATGACCTCAGTCACGGTCAACTTAAGTTTAGCTACCATAGTTTGTCAGATAATCGCGGTGTTATTACCAACATTCTAAACAACGCCTTAATAGAGGCTCATCCTCAACCCTACTACACTCCATTGTTGTATCTACCCAACGGCGTTGTTTACCTAGCTACTGCTGATGCGCCTACTATCAATGTCGAAGATATTCCCAATCGAGTCATTACTAAAATTAAAAGCTTGTGTGCCAATCAGCTTAGCAAACGACAGACAGGTTTTAGTCGAGATGGCAAAGGCTTGAAATTTGCCGAATACTACTGGCTGTTTTTCCGTATTGATGAATTAATGAAAGTCAGCATTGATGCAGCGCGTCGAATCCTTCCTGACAGTAAAACAGCCTCATCTGGCAAGCGGAGTGAAAGCTTACAAGAGTTTCAAAAACAAGGAGAGTTACCTAAAGAAATTGATACCGTCTTTGGCAACGAAATTCAGATCGATCGCTTGGCTGAGTTTGGGGATATTCTCTGTCGAGGGATTTGGGGAAAATGGCGCGATCGCGCTACTAATCACCAGAAACAATTACCCAAAGCTGAACGCAAAGCAATCCCGGATTTAGACCTCACTCACAACCTAGCCGAATACTTAGGTTTGTCAGAGGAAATTCCAGCTTTAAAAAACATTCAATCTCTCAAAAAAACTGGTGGTGTTCCTCTAGACTGGTATTATTTAGCGGCTAAATATTACCAAAAGAATATAGGTAAAGATTTGGCTGAAAATCTTGAGGTCATGGAAGGCATGGTCAACCATGCTACCCGTCTTGTAATGCCAATTCTGGGAAAATTTAAAATTCCTGATGGTTGGAACGATTTGCGAACGTATGTTAGTCAAGTCATTTCATTACCAACTGGCGCAGTTGTCGAACCGAAAGCAGACTCATTTTTAGTAGAACTTAGCCGTTACAATGCTGCTAAAGTCACGGGGAGAGGTCGAGAAAATGTTTGTGCGATGTCCAGTTCCTCTTACACCGTAACCGAGCAAATGGAGTCAGCCACATTGTTTGCTCCCCAAGTTTACAGTAACCGTCAGATTTTATTCAACGCTCAAGCTGCCAAACGGCAAATTTGCTCGATATGGTCAGTAGAAATCATGTTGCGGCAAATTCTGATGAGTAAAACCAATGCAACGGGGGCAGATTTTGAAGGCAGAAAATATCGCTATCTATATCTCTACCCTGCTTATTTTTTCACGCCAGAAACCAACAAGTTCTTGCAAAGTGCTTACAATGCCATCACTCAGACTCGATTTGATGCCGAACTACGCAAACATTTTATCTCCAAGGAACAAGTTGCAAAGTTGGATGTTACCAATTATCAACAGGTTGATGATTTACTGATTAAGCCGAACAGCCAACCTGAAGATGACCGCACCTTTAAAATTAGCTATCCCAATGATGAAACTCTAACGTTCTTCTTTATCGCTTTACCACCAGAAGTTAGATACGAAAATGGCAAAGCCAAAGTTATAGAAACTGAGTCATGGGTAATGCCAGCTTGGTTAACCTTGGCACTCCCCTTGGTGATGGATGTCAAAGTTGTTGCTTCAGAATCACCCGTACCACCATTCATTAGCGGAGCAGATTTTGAACAAACAGCTTTACTGGATGGAGAACATCAAGCTATTCATTCTCTTGTCAGGAAAGATAACCATCGCTTAGATAGTATCTTACCTCGCAAGTCAAAATGTTTTTCCCCTCTAAATGCTCTCACTGCGGCTTACTGCATTCACTTGGAGGTGAATCGCAAGAAAGATGGAAATCCCGATTGGGGAAAATTAGCAGACTTAGCAAGGGATTTAGAAACCAGTCCTTTATATGTCTTCCACTACCTAACTAAATTAGTGCGGAAGCTGGACTGGGATTCAGCACCCATTTCCAAAATCAAACTTTATCTACATTTCTACCACTGCTTTGATCCAGAAGGAGAGAATGTGAGCAAACTACGTGACTTGACTAAACTCTATCGCCGCTTCTATCGCGCACAAAGTAAAGGTAAACCTCCAAAACCTAATGCTGTTCTCAAACCTATTGATGAAGCTGCTGATGTCATTTTGAAAATGGAGAAGGATTTAGTTAACAATCCAGGCTCTCTGACC
>JBFLZA010000536.1:0-6541 GCA_040756535.1 Cyanobacteriota bacterium | reverse complement strand
CTGAGGGGCAGTTTCGCCAGCTTCGCCACCTGCACCGCCTTCATTGCCGGCATTACATGCACCAAGAGTCGTTGCCAAGCTTACCGCCAGAAATAATGAAATCGTCTTTGAATGCATTTGAACACTCCTCACTAGATACTCGAAAACCCTAAGATTCAGGTTAGAACGTCTTTAACTATAATCTCAATACAATAATTTTATACAATTATAACCACACTTAATAAAATAAACTTAAAATCATAAGTTACAGATGTTGTAAGTTTACTTCCTCTATTCACCTTTTGTTAAGAGCTACACCTCATCTATAAAACGCGCAAAATTGAGGTTTTGTCTGCCTGAAAAATGCTTTTCCCCATAAAATAAACGTTTTGTCGCTTATTTTTGACAAAAACTGGAAAAATGCCATGATAAATAGCTGCTCTTTAAAAATTAACCATGATTTTTTCCATCGATAACGTTCTCACTTCAGAGGAACTGCAACTTATCGTTGAAACTTTAGATCAAGCTGACTTTGTAGAGGGGAAAACTACAGCAGGCTGGCACGCTAAGTCCGTTAAAGATAACATGCAACTCAAGGGCGAGGCAACGTATGCCAAACAGTTGCGGGAACGGGTTAAATCTGCCCTAAAACGCAATGCTTTATTTCAAAGTGCGATTCAACCGAAGAGTATTCATACGATACTATTTAGCCGCTATGAAAAGGGCATGTCTTATGGTACTCATGTAGATAATGCCCTGATGGGCGATCGCGAATTTTGGCGATCGGATGTGTCTTTTACCTTATTTCTCAGTTCCCCTTCAACCTATGACGGCGGTAAGCTTGTCATTGAAGGCAGCGATGGCGATCGCACCTATAAACTGGAAGCAGGTTCAATGATTGTTTACCCTTCCTCAACTCTGCATCGGGTGGAAGAGGTAACAGCAGGTGTGAGGTTGGCAACGGTTGGCTGGGTGCAGAGTTTTATTCGCGATCCAAATGAGCGGGAACTTTTATTTGATTTGGATACCGCTCGTCGTTCCATCTTTGCTAGGGAAGGCAAGACGATCGAATTTGACTTAATCTCGAAAAGTTATGCCAATCTACTACGCAAGTGGGCGGAGTAAATGATTGAGGCATGGGGTTCCCTTTTCTCTTTCCCCTTGTCCCTTTTCCTTTGTCCCTTTCCCCTTTCCCCTTTCCCCTGCCGAAAGGCTTGACGAAGTTCTTACAATTCATTGAGGATGACTATAGCAACTTTACCTGAAAATGGGATGAGACTTGAGAGAGTTGGGGGGTAAGGATGATAACAGCTACAATTCAGTTCAGCAAGCCGATGCGAGAGCATTGAATCGAATAGTAGCCAGAGTATTTAGGAATGGCGAGTATATCCCCTGTTCAGGTTACGATCGCTCCTGAAGGTTCCGACTTAGTCGTTACCTTTGATTTGAGAAATTTAGGCTCCGATTTAGATCCAGAGGAACTAGAAGCCTTAACCCAGCGTCTTTTCCAGCAGATGAAGGAGATAGACGAAGTTCAAAAAGTCATTCGCGTACCTCAAGTCACTCCACCCCAAGGAAGCAAACCCTTAGACGCAGCCTTTATCATCGGACTGTTACAAGCTGAAGTGAATTTAGCCAATATCAGGGCGCTGCTGGGGTTTATCTGGGAGCGCTTGTCGGGAAAACCGATAGAACTTCGGGTAGAAGCAGAGGGCAAAAAACTTGAGGTTAAAGCTTATAGTCAGCAAGAATTATCCGCCGCTATTGAGGCAGCGAAGGAATTTTTAGCAGTGAGTTAGGACGGTTTCGATGGTTAAAGTGGCACTGCTGATTGGAGTCAGTCAGTATGGAGCTGGTTTCAATCAGCTTCCTGCTGCAACAAAAGATGTGGCGGCAATGCAACGGGTTTGGCAACATCCAGATATGGGTGATTTTGATCAAGTGATTCCGCTCATCGATCCAGGGCCGCAGGAGATGGGAATTGCGATCGAGCATCTGTTTGGCGGTCGCGATCGCAATGACCTCTTGGTACTATATTTTTCGGGTCATGGTGTCAAGGATGAGAGTGGGAGCCTTTATTTAGCAACTCGTGCCACTCGCAAAAATGAATGGGGAGGATTAATTCGGTCAACTGCGATCGCAACTCGGTTCATACAAGAAATCATGAGCGATAGTCGCGCTAGGCGGCAAGTGGTCATTCTCGACTGTTGCTTTAGTGGCGCGTTTGCGGAAGGCTTATTAGCCAAGGATGACGGTTCTATTGATATTAAAAGGCAACTCGGCGGTGAGGGGCGAGTTGTTCTCACTTCTTCCACCTCTACTCAATATTCCTTCGCGCAGGAAGGCTCAGATCTTTCAATTTACACCCGTTATTTAGTTGAGGGTATTGAGACAGGTGCAGCCGATTTAGATGAGGATAATGTCATTTCAGCCGATGAGCTGCACGAGTATGCGAGTATCAAAGTCCGAAAAGTTGCTCCCGCAATGAAACCGGAAATCTATACCGTTAAGGAAGGCTACAAGATTATCCTAGCGAAAGTCCCCATCGGTGACCCAAAACTGAAGTATCGCAAAGAAGTGGAGCGTTATGTTCAAGCTGGCAGGATTTCTCCCGTAGCTCGCAGAATCTTGAACGCGAGACGAGAGGGTTTGAGGTTGTCTAAGGAGGATGCGGCATTAATCGAGGCGGAAGTTCTCAACCCTTACCGGGAATACAAGAAAAAATTACATGAATATGAGCAGGCGCTACGAGAGGCAATCGAGCATGAATATCCGCTGAGCGATCGCACTGGTGGTGAGTTGCAGGACTTGCAGCAAGTTTTGAGCCTCAGAGATGAAGATATCGCCCCCATTGAAATGCAAGTTCTTGCACAACGAGAATCTGCTTTGGCTTTTCAAGATTTGCGCCCAACAAAGCTAGCTCGTGTTGCGCTTGATGCTCAGTTGGGAGAACTCACAGATGGCTTTGATTCTGAGCCAGAAGTAGACTACACGCGGTTGCGGGAACTCTTAGCGGCGGGGGAATGGCAAAAAGCGGATCGGGAAACCGAGGCGGTTATGCTCAAAGCTTCTGGCCGAGACAAAGAAGGCTGGCTCACGGAAGAAGACATGGAAGCATTTCCTTGTCAAGACCTCCGTACTATTGATGAATTATGGGTTAAGTACAGCAATGGGCGCTTCGGCTTTAGTGTGCAAAAGCGCATCTGGATGGATATTGAGAAGTCGATTCGAGATGACAGTGTAGATATTTGGAAACTATTTGGCGACAAGGTTGGCTGGCGCGTGAATGATTACTGGGTTGGGTATCGAAACCTAACGTTTTCGCTTGATGCTCCGGAAGGGCATCTGCCAGGATGGGTGTTTGTAAGTGGATTTGTTGCAGGTGGCTTTTTTGGAGGGGGTTTGTTTTATCGGATTGAGGCTTGTGAGCAGTAAAAGAAAAACATTCCTTTATGATTAAGGTATCCAAGCAGGAATTTAGCTGAACTGCCTTGTTTGGTCAAGGCATCAGGTAAGTAACTACGGAGCTTTCGCGAGATGATGGGCAAACCTCAGCCCGATACAATCGGAAATTCAGACTCTCACAGTAGAGGGAACGCAGCAGAAACAAGCTCAGAAGCTCAAGAGCGACAGCGACAGTCAGACGAGGAGCAGCGGCAAGTTTCTGAGGAGCAGCGGCAGTCTGAGGAAGAAATGAGGCAGTCTGAGGAAGGACAGCGTCAAAGAGCAGAACAAGTACGACAGCAGACTCAGTAGTCCGCAACGCGGACTAAAACCCAGTTGGATCAGGCGAGGCTGAAGTTTTGACAAGCTCAACTGTCGTCTGCTCGAATAGTGGGTCGTGACTATCGCTCCAAGACTGATGTCAGCCATTCCAAGTAGAACTTCCAAGATCGAACAACTCAACAAAAAGCAGGTTCATGCGATGGCGTTAGAGAACCTAAAACAGCACCTGGAGTTGAAAGGTTCAGGAGAAAAATCCACTCCTGATAAGGTTCTGGATGTTCTCTTGGCAGCAGCGACCAACAAGAGTAGTATTGAACAAGAGTGCAGTTCTCTGGAAGGCGCACCCAGCCCTAACACAGTGCGTGGAGTGCTACGAGAGTCTCTTAAACTCGAAAACTTGGAAAGACAAGTGAATCAAGCCCTGTGGGCACACTTGAATACTCGTTACTGGAAAAGATCTCAAAAAGTAGCAGTAGATTTGGTAGAAGTCCCCTACCACGGACTTGCAGCCAAAGACTCGGATGAAATTCGTCGAGGTCAAGCCAAACAAGGAACAACTTACTTTCACGTCTTCGCTACAGCCTATGTAGTACGTCAGCATCGACGAGTAACCCTGGCACTGCACTATGTACGTCAAGACGAGTCGTTAGTGAGTGTACTCGATGCCCTGAAAAGCTGGCTTGATGAGCTAGGGATTCAGGTGGGTTTATGGTTAGCCGATCGAGCGTTTTGCTCCGTTGCGGCATTGCGTTGGTTTTCTCAACAACCGGAAGCGATAGTGCCGATGGTGGCACGAGGCAAAAAAGCTCCGCTTTCAGGTAGCCGAGTGCTGTTTAGCAGTACTCAGAGTTATTGGGATCGATACACGATGCACAGTCAGACCGATGGAACTTTTACTTTTGATGTAGCTGTGGTGCGTCGTTACAGTAAACCCAGCCGCAGAGGCAAGCAAGTTCCACCTACAACTCTGGTTTATGCTGTGGTCGGTAAGCGTCTTCAACCTAAACGCACAAAGCGTTCTTTCTACTCGGTGGTCGAAACCTACCGTAGCCGCTTTGGGATTGAGTCGAGCTATCGTCAAATGAATCAAGCCCGCTTGCGTACCTGTTCTCGTTCCCCAGAGTTAAGGTTATTGGCTGTAGCGTTAGCGAAGCGGCTCCGCAGGAGCTTCGCTTTTGTGCTGAGGAACCTCTGGGCTTTATGCCGATGGATGACTTTATCTCATTCCAGACCAGGTCGTCCTAGTGGTGAGAGCAACTTTCGCTTCCACACACTGCTACGTTGGATTAGTCGTATGGTTGAAAATCGCCTCGCTTTATTGACAACTATTGAGCTACCAACACCTTCACCGACACGCTTTTGACTTAAATCAGTCCGCGTTGCGGACTACTGAGACTGAATCACTAAGGCGAGTTGCCGAAGAGTTGCGACAGATCAGGGAAGAAGCAAGGCAGTCTGCCGAAGAGTTGCGACAGATCAGGGAAGAAGCAAGGCAGTCTGCCGAAGAGTTGCGGCAGTTTGCTGAGCAAGCTCGACAGGCTCAGGAGGAAGCGCGGCAGTTTGTTGAGCAAGCTCGACAGGCTCAGGAGGAAGCACGGCAGTTTGCTGAGCAAGCTCGACAGGCTAGAGCGGAACAAGAGGAGATTTTAGAGGAGATGCGACGGAGCGCTCAACAGTATCGACTAGAACGGGAACAGGCTGAAAATGAGCGCTAGCGGAAAATTACCGAAAAGTTGGGAACCTCTATTTGAGCTGTCTTCCCAACCCTGCCCCAATCAAGTTCATCATGCGCTGTTCAAAGCCAAATGTTTGCGATCGCACTAACCTCTTGATGCCTGTAGTGAGTTTACCAACCCATTATGTCGAGAGGGTCTTACTCTGGTTTGCGCCCTACCATGTACCACAACCCTACGGCATAGCGAATGTAATCTAGTTGAGTAAAACCTGCCTTAGCAAATTCATACTCAAAGTTGAAACTGATAAAGTCACTCAACCAAGGTTCTGGGAAAGAAGCGTTCAGGGCGTATTCACCGCGATAGGTATCAGAATAAAGTACCCAACCGCCTGGTTTAGTGATGCGGTACATTTCCTTGAGAATTTTGGGCGTCCACTCTTTAGGTGTCTCGTGGAAGAGCAGAGATGAGGTGACTAAATCGAAGGAATTGTCAGGGTAGAAAGTTTGACGGGCGTCTACTTGCTCGAACGTGGCGCAATGGCTAAACCCAGCTTGCTCAAACTTGTGTTTGCTAATAACCAACATATAAGGCGAAATGTCAGTAACGGTAAACTTAGCCTGCCCAAACCGCCGCGCCAAAGCCAACGCACCTTCTGCCGTACCTGCACCCAGCTCTAGCACTGTTTCAATTTGAGCATCGAGTGGAATGAGTTGGGCCATCTTCTCACGAAAGTCCTGACAGCTAACTTTGTGACCTAAGGGAATAATGGCATTCATCGCCGCATCCCAAGCGATGCAATGCTGGGGGTTAGTGTAGCCGTCAGTTACACCATGAATGGGAGCATGGATGTAATCTGGGTAATAGTCATGGTCTGTACGATAGTCTTTGACTGCTTGGGCCCAGTTAATCGAGCCGTATTCCTGCATAACTGATGGCATCGCGGCGATAATGCGCTGCATCACTTCGGTTCGATGCGTTTCTTTATCCTGTGCAGTCCATTTAGACATAAATCAGAACCTCCCCTGTTTCGTGATTAAGCTTGGTCATCTTTCTTCCCCCGTGGAGACCCCCGTGATACCCAGAGGGTTAACGGTGGGAGGAAACGGGGGAAATTTTATGGGACTCAACATCCCTAAAATTTCCCAACACTTTAGTGGAAC
>JBFLZA010000535.1:0-6545 GCA_040756535.1 Cyanobacteriota bacterium | reverse complement strand
CTAGCATCTCAATAATTAAGCTATCCTCAAGGCCCCTCTGCCTCAAAATTCTTGCCGCCTTCAAGTACTTACTCAAATTTAAATCATCCTTCCACTGCCCATTGCGAGGGATGTTGGCGATCGCTTGGTAGAATTCTGGGTCTGGTAAATTTTTGTAGTTCTTTCTGGTGTAGTCTTCCGTATCCAATACCGCAAGGTCGGATAACTGATTTACCCAGACGCGATCAGAAGTTGAGTCAATGATTAACCACCACAAACCGCCTTTCCACTGGCGATACCACTTGTTACTTGAGAGTCTAAATGTCATAAGCGATCGCACCTCAGCCAAATTTTCACTAGCCCGCGTATAATTGCGGCAGGTTTATTCTTGTTTGAGCCGACGATCATCAGCGCCGGCTTTTTTATTTGCTTTTGCTTTGCATAGATGCTCCAAAGCCTCCATGAGCCACAGAATATCCTCGCGGGGTATCCAGCCGAGCTTGGCATACTTTATCTGAATTTCTTGCAGCCGCTCAAGCTGCTCAGTACCAAGCACTACCCTTCCTCCCCAGGAGGGTAAGTTACGCTGCTTTTGGGCTGCACCAATTTTTGTAAATACTCTTCAACAGTTACGCCTTCCCTGTCCGCAGATGATTGCAGGGTTGACGCTAACTCTGGGCTTACTTCAATTGACTGCCTAGCTTGCGATCGCTCTTTCACTTCATAAACTCCAGCGCGAAGAATCATTCTCTTCGCGGCAGTTATCCTATCACTGCCAGTTCGGGTCATCTCGGCAGCGATCGCAGCTTCAATTTCATCTCTATTAGAGAACGCCCTGGCAACGGCAATGTCCCATAGGTGAGTAGCAGCCATCTTACCGTAAGCATCTATCCACAAAGCTACTAGTTCGCCACCGTGACAAATGCGTGGGCTAACCTGAATCTTTTTAGGGCTAATCTCGTTCGGGTCAAAAAACATGGCAATTACTATACTTTTATCTTATCTTAGCCAACATACTCCCATGTTTATCGAAATTCTGCTAATCTCTTAAGAGAGACGCGCCCGATGCTCGTAACATCGGACGACTTCCCAACCGTAGATAGAGCCTACAGGAGGGCCTAATCATCATGACACCACGCCAACTTAGAGACAAGTGGAATCTTACTAATTACCAGCTAGCTTGCTCTCTCGGTAAAACTGAACAGACAGTAAAATCCTATATGTTTGATCCCAAAGCGAAAGGGTTCCGCAACACGCCTCTTAGCACAAGAATACTATGCGCCAAGTTAGATAAAGAGTGGCAGCACGAAGGAACGCCTAACATTATCTTTTTAACTGCATAGGTTACAAATTCGATATCTATACTCTCTATGCCCAGCCCTGCCGCTGGGCTTTTAATTGGTATATCGATGTCACCGGGGAATCGCCGCACAGTCACCGAACTGCAAGAGCGATCGCACCGATGTCATCACAAATGTCACTGATAAGTCAGTGCGATGTCGTTGAGAAAATTAGCCCATGAAAAAAGATTGGAGGTCGAGTCTTTTTAAGCCACCTCAAGACCAATTCTCGCTAAACTCCTTGGGATTTCCGCTATCCCAGACCAAGGGAAGCCAGATGTTAGGGATTTGCCCCCGCACTTGGCGGCGGTGGGAATCGATAGCCGTCAGCATACCTGAGTATAAATTGCAGCAAATTAAATTAAAAAAAATAGCTGATGCGGCGGGCGCGATCGCACCTATTGTTCCTTATCAAGTCTGGGTCGTTGGCAAAATTGGTGAGATTTTTGAAAACTTGCCCCACGGACTAGCTAAGAAATGGATGGCTCAAGAGTATATCAACGGGAAAAAGGAAGAATTCACCCGTGAAGCCTACCAGAAAGAACTCACGCAATTTTTATCACTAGCACTAACCGCTTAAATTATGCCCAAATATTATGTCTGTGAAGGGAGCGCCGATGAAGGCGTTACCCAAGTTACCCCTGCCGAAACACCGCAAGAAGCACTAGCGATCGCACAAGATAGCGACGCACCGGTTCATTTCGTATCTACCGTTAACCCACTTGAGGAAAAAGCCAATGAAACCAACGATCGCTGACTTATCCAACAACACCACCATCAGCGCTGACGAGTTAGCGCAGGTGGTGAAAGACAATTTTCAAGACCGTACAAGCGTAGAAATTACCAAAGATACGAGGGTAGATGAGTTACCCGAACACTTGCAGGGGCAAATCGGACTCACCGCGTGGTCGTTTACTAAGGATTAATTATGCCCACAACACCAAATCAACGAACCTATGACTACAACGGCAAAGAAGTTGCCTTTGACCAACTACCAGCCACGCTCCAGGCAGACATCTTAGAAAGCGAGGATTTTTGGAGCAAGTACGATAACGCATCAACCGAGCAAGAAAGAAAAGAACTTCTTAAAAACCATCCTTACAACAAATAATTATGTTCACAAGCGAAGAACTGTTTGAATACTTTAGCGATCGCTTCTCCCCCGCTCAAATCCAGGAGGCTCTGGAGGAGTTAGCAAAACACGATACAACCATCAATCCGGAAGGCAGCGAGTTCCCCACCTCCATCACCGAACGCTTAGAGCAAGTTTTCCAAATAGCGACTGATGCCATAGCCAGCGCCAAGCAACTGAGCGCGGCCACAGACGAACCGCAGAGCGCTATCTTCCAGCAAGCGGTGAACTTAGCCTCTACCTCATCCCCTGCTAACTCTCAAGTTATGGCGGCGATGATTCGGATTGTAGCTCAAGGGGCGATTAGTGAAGCGATCGCCCTCCAACAAATCCGCACCAAAGTATTTGAAAAGGTAATGGGAGATGGCAACGGTGCGATCGCTTCTCACCTCCATAATGAATCCCAACAAACCACAGCCTATTTGAGAGAATTGGCAAATGACGACGAGCGCATAGACAAGATGCTCTCTGGCTTTGGAGTTAATCCGGGCATCAGTGTAGATGCATTCTTGGTTGAAGTCCTGGGGAGCGCGAGACAGGTTAGGGAAGATGTTAAAGCTTTGTCCCCCGCGATGAAGCCAGCCTTTGACGTTGATGCTTTTTTGCTGGAGTCTGGGCAATGAACACCTCAAGAATTTGGCGCAAAAACAAAACATCAGTTACGTTTGGGGCGTTGACCGCAATCTCTCTACTTTTCTCAGCCGGGGATATCAGCCGCAGTATGGAATCGATCGCCTCATTGAAAAGTGCGATCGCTTCCAACTCCGAGAAGCAGTCTCAACTTGAGCAGCAGTTCAAATTTGAGCAGGAGCAAGCAGCGATCGCAGAGGCTAGATATAAAAAAGGTTGCCTCCCTGTAGTGGCGGAAGTTTACCCGCATAAATATATTGCCATCAGCGAGGGGCAAATCATTAAGGATAGAGTCACCGGAAAACCACTACCTAGCGGAACAGTAGTTTGTGACGCCAACGGTACTACCGGGGTAATTAGTGAAGGCGATGTGGGTGCGATCGCGTTTACTGGCGATCGAGATATGGTAGCTAGTCGGCTAAGGCGGTTTCGCGGCGGCACTTACAGCCAACCAATTAATAAAGAAAAATAAATTAACAGTTGAGATTCATACACGCATTTGAGGTAACAATAGTGGCATTATTCAGAGTTAAAACAGACACAAGAGAATTCGACTGGAGTAGCGCACCTAAAGAAAACTCGGATAAAGAAGTAACTCAAAGTATCGGGAGAATTATGAATGAGTTGGTTGAAAGTGAACCCGATTCAAAAGTTATTGAAGTCAAAGTTGTGGACAGGAAATGGTAAAAAATGAGCTTTCAAACCAAACCACACAGTAGATTGAAATCAAACACTTGGCTAGTTGCTTTGTACTGGGGACTGGTCGTAAGCGGGATCTGGTTTGCGTATCTTAATATCCAGCCATACGAGAGGGCGATCGCCTTCCTGGGCGGCAAGACAGTTAACGCCGCGTTTCTTTCCTTAATCAGTGTCATTCCAATCATTAATGGACTGGCTGCAATTCTTGCCAAAAGCATTACTTGGATACTAGGGGCAGTCCTTTGGGCGGTAATTCAAATCATCGAGGTGTTACCACTCGTGCTTTATAGCCACGAAAAATTCATGGTAACCATGATTACCTCAGCCGATCAGCGGGCTAAGTACGCAGAAAAAGAAAACGATGATCCAACATTGAAAATGCTCAAGCGCACTTATAACCATCTCCCTACAAGCGTTGTGAGTAACTTGGAGATGCTAAAAATTGCGACTTACACAATAGACTTTTTGATTTGCATCACGGTTTATTCTCCCGTTGCAAGCGGTAGGTTCTCAGATTTCTTTTTTATCTTGGCAACAGGGCAGTGGGGAAAACTTGACTACGGTAATTTGGCACTAGCGCTCATCACTCTGTTTGCAATTGAAGTAATTATCTCGTTGATAATCTGGGTTGGTAAGCTAAATAGTGCGATCGCTGAGGCATCAAAACCTTAACTTAAAATGGCAAATTTTAAAGCCTTCTTTCACGACAGAGGTAAGCAGAATTTAGACATGAACGCAGACGGCGACACGGTTATGGGTGATGACTTAATCTACACAACACAGTCGAAAACTCTTAACACTGTTGTGGTCGTCAACGAAATTGGGGCAGACGTAATTATTGATAACCGCTCTTTCAAGATAGACCTTTCAAAATCATGACTATGACGCGCTTCGATATCAGCAAAGCCGAAAAAACTCCGGAGGAATGGTCAGCGATCGCATTCCATCAAACCACAGAAAATAATATTCAATGGAACATCGCAGGCGGATTAATTTTGGCGGCGGCGGCGGCAAGTGCCACTACTCCGGTAACTGGCTTGCTGATCGCGGCGTGGTCAATTGTTACAAGTATTGACAAAGCAAGAAAAATTCAACGCAACCAAGCAGCGATTAGGGAAGTTGGATGCATAGCCCACATCTTAGAGGGAGATAATTTTAGGGGATATTTGAGGCAGGTTGGCAGTGAAGCGATCGCGGCTGAATTAAATTTTGCATCCGAGCAAGGCTACTCATTTTCAGATGATGCCTTAGATTATCTAGAGAGTCAGCAAGCCGCAGGCAAACATCTTACTCAGTTGCCGATTGCCACCGAGCCAAAACATCACCACCCGCAAGCCGCTATTGCAACTCAATCCGATACCTATAAAAGCGATAATTCTATTGACATCATTGAGCAAATGACTCAGCGAATAGGGAATTGTCTAATTATTGGTACACCGGGCAGCGGAAAAGGAATGCTTTTAGCTAACGCCATTCGTGCCGCTAAAGCTAAGTATCCAGATTTAAAAGTATTCGTGATTGACCCCAAAGCCTCAGACCAAGAGAAAGGATACTTTGACGGGGTAGCAGACGTTGTAAAGCTTTTGAAGTGTGAGACAGCAGACCCTAAAACTGTTGTAGAGTGGTTAGAAAAATGCTTTCAAGAGTATTACGAATATTGGGAGATACACAGGCGCGTACTGCTGGTATTTGATGAGGGTACACTTGCTGGTAGTAAAGCGAAATCAGCTAAGAGCGATATCGTTAAAAATACAGTTATTGGGCTAGCAAGCGCGGGAGACGGCGAAGGCAGAAATATTTGGATAACTTCACTTTCTCCTTATATTGGCGATTTAGGGCTAAACCTAAATGCCACCTCGCAGTTAACAGCCTACGCATTGCTAACTAAAAATAATTTGGGATCGCTCAAGCAGTGGGGCAAATGCTCAATCCTTGAAAAAATTACCGTCGAAGAATTATCAAAACTTGTGGAAGAGTCACCGTGCGATCGCGCTATCTTCTCTGGTGTTTCCAGTAAGTGGTATTCGATGCCCACGTTGCATAATTACTCAGCCTTTGATAGGGATAATCGCAAGCCCACGGGCGACGCGCTATCTACCGAAGATCGCCAGGCGCTCAGAGTAGCCACAGCAACAAAGCTCAAACCCGCTGAGGCGGCAATGATTCAGAAATTGGAGCGTACACGGTATTTGACGCTTGAGGATTTCATCAACCAAGAAATTGAAGCGAGCGATCGCTTACCGGAATTATTAGAAGCGATCGCTCTTACTATTAAAAAAGCTAACCACAGCGGACTACTTTACAAATTCAAGATTGGCTGACTGGGCGCAGATGTGGCAAAGAAGAAACAACCGAAACGATTTAGTCACAAGTCTAAATTAGATTGGAAGTCTCGCTACGGTAAAGGCTACTCGCACACTTGCAGAAAGGCTCACAAGCTTTCAAAGCAGCGTTGCTGCGTATGCCTTAGCCGCCCAAGCCAGGAAATTCACCACGCTATTTATGGACAGGGCGACGTTCCCGGTGTCCATGTTTTTCCTGTTTGCCGCAGTTGCCACACAAAAGAGTGCCACTCGTCTAAAAACTGGATGAAGGATAAAACCGATCCCGTGCGGAATAATCGGAATACTGAAGAATTTATTCAAAAGCTAAGGTTTGGCTTTGAACAGCTAAAGAACGGTGGCAAGCGTTAAGTCAACCATAGGCTATTTTTCTAGGGTGTTGACACCCTAGAGGAAAATAGCCTATAGTGGTTACACACACCA
>JBFLZA010000534.1:0-6553 GCA_040756535.1 Cyanobacteriota bacterium | reverse complement strand
GTGTTCAGTCATATCTACCTTGTAAAGCAGATTATATTTGCCCCAAAGCATTTCCCCTCTAGTGATTCCTCTTTGACCCTGTGCGATGGTGAGTAAGGGTTGTCCCTCACCAGAGAAAACAAGTGCAGTTTGTGCATCTGGGACTGGACGTTGCTGAAATAGCTGCCCACCACGGATCTCTTCTCTACTAAGGATCGGATTGTATGTATCCGCCATTGTGTGACCTCCTGTGCTAAGTACTCAAATGTTTTTTAATTTTTGATAAAATCTTGCTAATAGCATTGGGCTGTTCAACTAATGCCCAGCGGCTAAGGTAAGTAAAGATACGTTCTTTTTCACGTTCGGTTCCTTGAGCGACCAGCGTATAGATGATTCGCCCAAGGACTGGATATAGTCGAGGGTCATAATCCACCAGCTTGAGCCAGTTGTAGAGTTCTTCTAACACGAGTTTACGTGTTACTTTCAGATTTAAGGCACGCCGCAATAGGCAAGTAACTATGTCTTCGTATACCCGCTCTTTTTTAAGAGCTTCCTTGGCACGTTCATTGTCTTCCCATACAAGCCACAGCAACGTAGGCCAGTGACTGTTGTTCGAGCCTGCTGAAACTTTTGCTTCGTGCATAAGCAGGCAAAAGATTAATAAACCCAACTGGTTTGCCATGTTTGTTTTTGGCTGCCCTGTCCATACCTGGAGCGCGTTTAGGACAGTGAAATATTGACCAGACAGAAACTTCCCAGCATCAAAGAGAATAGCTACACTTTCAGCTATTGCTGAAAATAAGTGTTCATCTCCAGACTTGGCGATCGCAAAGAGATCCCGAAGTGCAATATCAGGAAAACGCAACCCAACATAGCCACCATAAGCAGCCATTGCTGTCCACCGTAATTGTGAGTTGTTTAAGGTACTCCAGTGATGAAGTAACCTCAGCACCTGTGGGGCAAGATCGCTTTCAAACACTGGAATGCTTAGGGCTAGTGCAGCTAATTTTTGCAAATGGCGATCTTGGCAATTCGCCCAAGGTCGTAGCACTTTTTTAATAACAGTACCAAAATCATACTTACTCAGTTCGCCAACTGCTGCCGCTGCTCTAATCTGCACCTCAAAGTTAGGGTGCGCTCCTAGCTCATCCAACCATGCAAGGAGTGGTTCACGTAAGTGGTCGTACTCTTCCCAAACATAAGATAGGATAGCTGGTTGAAATCTAGGATTATTCAGCGCAATCAACTCAACTGGACTGCGCCCAAACTCAGTATTTTCATATCCCTGAACCAAATGAGCACAAACTTCTCTTAGCTGTTGGCTGCGTCTTTTGAAAACTGGCTTAGAATTAGATGCTTGTTCCTTCTCTGATGGCGGCTTGATGAGCGATTGTAAACGCTGGCTAGCATCAACAACCGCTTGATAGCTACTTCCACTGAGAACTCCCAGAGTAATCATGAAGACACACTGGGTGAAGTCTTGATGCTCCTCGAACCAGGATTCGACTTGTTGTCGGACACGCACGCCAAAACCTGCAAGCGCTTCCTCAAGCTCAAGTTCCTTCCTAACCACCTTGGAAAGGAGTTCCGCTAACCGATCTATGTCACCAGGCAATAGTTTGTTGTTGAGCAGTTCACGAACCGAGTCTGACTGAGCTAGGGTGTGACACCTATCAAACATTGCTTTATCTCTCAGATACCATCCGAGATGTTTTTCTAGCAGTTCCTCACTCGTTGGTAGTTCACTCCACTTGAGGGTATATTCGCCCAAAGCGTCTTGGGACAGCCGCACACGACTGTCTATAGTGATGACAAGATGGCTATCTTGTTGTCTAAGTTTCTGACTTAGACCTTTGAGTAGATAACTACTGAATTTCCCAGCACTATCAGCTGCAAGTGTATCAATCACATACACTTGCTTCGCTTCACCTTTAAATGAACTGAGGTCTTCCACAGCTGGGTCGATTTCAAAAATCTCTTCAGTCTGTAGCAGCGAAAGTAAATGAATTGCAGTAGTTTGTTTGCCGAATTTTGGGTCGCCCCAAAGGATGAGAATATTTTTCTCATCTAAGATTTTCTTTGCCTGCTTGTAGCTAGTGGTTTCAACATAGACACTGCGTACCTTGTCAATATTGGCACTTAATACTTGTCCAGCTACATCTTTTACAGAGATGCGTTTAGTCCATTTTGTCTGACTGCCGCCTACTACATCCCCTGTAATATCTACTTGGTCTGTAAAATAAGCACCACCACTGCGGGCATCAATGTAAACATTTGCGGCTTCTAGACCTCGCAAGAATTCATTAATGTTTCGGGCTGTATCGTCACCTCTAAATTTATTGATGAACTCTTCTGCTGAACTGGTGCGCTTCGATTCCTCAACTTCCTGCCTTTTAGCAGCCTGCTCCGGTTCTTCAGCCTTTTGCTCTGTGGATGAGAGATTTTGGTCGGAATTATCACTCACTAGATCAACTTCCTCCTATGATTTTAGAGTAAGTAAATCAGATACATGGTTTACATTCCACAGGTTCCTTGGGAAGCCCAAGCATTTATTTAGAAAGGGATGTAAGCCTTACTTACTAAACTTTTCTTGATTTCCTCCGACTACATCACCGTTGATATGAGCTGTTCCGGTTCCGAAGTAAACACCACCACTCCGCTGATCAATGGTTACTCTTTCAAGTTCTCTATTCTTTTGCTCAATATGAATCGGCTGTAGAGGAGGTTCTAAGCACTCTTCGATGAATTTCTTGACACCAAGATAGACCTGACTGTCTGGTGATTTGGGCTTAGATATGGAAATGTGGTTATCTGTTGGCATTGCGACAGGCTTCACGCCTTCGATGCCTGGGTTAGCACTATCCGGATCTACAACCAAAATCCCACGTACAGGCTGCGTCTCATAATAGACCTTTGTAGCGATGTCCATACCACGAACGTTTTCCCGATACCACTCGTTGAGTTCACGCAACTGAGGCTCGTGCGCTTTGAGTTCCTTAACGCTTACCGTGGTTCGTGCCAAAGCGCGAATATTATCAATTAAGTTGGCTAGATGGGAACCAGTGTGCGGGGTAGCAAGGAAAACAATACCTTTGGTCTGCTCAATAATCGCTTGCTTTTTAAAATTCTGAGCAGTGCTAAGCATCTTTTTCACCAGAAGCCCACCCAGACTGTGATTAATAAATATCAACGGACGTTTACCGATATCACGGATTTCCAACCAATCGAGTAAATTGCTAGCTTGGTCAAAAAGCGGCACAGCTGTGCCTTTCCATTCAGTTGCTTCAGCCGCATACCCAAATGACCAGATACCAAGGTCTGACCGCTCTTTTCCCAGCCAGCCAAGCCAGCAATTGTCAACATCACGCTTCTCATTCGGATGCCAAGTACTAAGCGCATCACCTCCCAGCCCGTGAACAAAAATCACATCTCCAATTCGGCTGGGGTTTTGGCAACCGGAGATTCCTATTAAGCTATTAGAGTCTGGCATGTATGAGTTCTCCAATTGTTGGGTTTCACGCAACTTTTATCTTTGAAGCTCTTTGAAAAGTTGAGATGCCCTTTAAGCGATTTCGTCGTTATTTATCAGTTAAATGGAAACTGCGGTCATACAGTCCTAACACAGTGTCACTTTCTAAAAAGTCACAGCCAGGTTGGACTTGATAATTTTGTAAATTTTTAGTGATTTTATGAGACTATAACTTCTGCTGATGTGACCCAATTCTTAAATCTATGTGATTTAGGTTACAGTTCTTGGCAAAATTTACTTTCCAGTTGCAGTCTTCATATCGCCTCCTCGCCCTGCACACCAAATGTTCAGTCTTTCCTTGTGACCCAATTGGAAAATTAGCGATAACGAATCATTGGCTTATTCGTCCATGCCTATCTACAACCTCGACCCCATCACCTTTGACGGTGTTAACGGTCATCGTTATTGGTTGCACGAACCCTTTCATTTCACAGGAATTGCTGACATTGATGAAAGACTCAGTGGCTTTCCCGTTGCTGTCTTCCTGCCCCATAATCGACCTGCACACCAGACACCTTTAGTTATCGGTATCCAAGGGATGTGTGCCCCTTACGGCTGGAACGCCTTCATCGTACCGACACTGACACAGATGGGTATTGCTGTTGCTCTGTTCGATACGCCGCTAGCTGGAGAGCGCAGTCTGATACGTACTTTCTCTGGCTTAGTCCAAAATGAAATTGCACCGCTACTCGATCGCCGTATCTTACTCGACACTCAGCTATTACTACGGATTTTTAGCTGCACGGCACGGGATATTCGGCTAGTAAGAAACTTGTGCCGCGATCGCTATAATCTCACCGACAGTCGCCTCGCCCTATTCGGCGTCAGTATGGGAGTATTGCAAACGGCATTTGCCTTCGCGGCTGACGGAATTGGGGAACGACTGCTTGGGACAATTGGTCACGCCGACATCAAGACGTTTGCTAAAAGCTGGGGCAACTTCATCTTGCCAGACTTAGCTGCTTCGCCTTTAGGTAAGCTAGCGGAAGTCCTACTCGGACAATACCGACCAGACCTCAAGTGTGCCGTGTCGGTTCTGCGGATGGCAAAACATCTCAAGCACCCCGATGAGTATGCTCATGCCTGCAATCCCATAACCTATGTTGATAGGGTCAAACCTTCACGCCGCGTTCGCTTTCTTGTTGGTAAGTGCGATCGCCTCGTGAATGTCGCCGATGCCCAAGCTTGCGCTGCCAAGTTCCCGGATGGTGCCTGTTACGTCGTTCCTGGTATGGGTCACGGTACGAGCAATTTTGGTCCCGCATTCACTGAGCACGTCCGCTATTTTTTAGTAACCCAGTTAGGCGATTGGCGAAATTAGAAAACAATCAATGAGCGCAACCTAACAGAGGTATCCTGTTCACATCAGCCATTTTGCACCATCCAAACCAGTTTGCCCAAAATTTGCTCAACTGGCGGCAGTGGATAATCAGTCAGGTCAATCGTCACAGTTTGCCCAACTAGATTGAGAAACCGCCAAACTGTACCACTCGTTACCGTTCCGTAGATCGTTAAAATCGGCTGTTGCTTCTGTTGATTAAACCGTTGAGCAGCCACCATCTCGGCTAAACATTGTCCTAGTGCCGGTTTAAGGTCTTCTTTCTTCGCTTCCACCAAAACCACCGCCGGAGCTTTAATAAACAACTGCTCTGGAGAGCGACTAATCAGAAAATCGACATAGCCCGTTAAATCAGCCTCTGGCTGGACGTTGAACTCTTCACCCGAAAAGACACTAATTTGTCCTTTGAGCTGACGTTTGACTTCTAACAAGACTGGATTGATAATTCCTTCGGAACGCGCTTTTTCACTACTCACTGCAATCGCCCAAGGTAGCGTTTCTTTCAGGGTATCTTTGAGCAAAGAACTTGGATTGACTGGGGGAACCTCTGGAAAAAAGCGATCGCCTTCAACGATAGTGAGTTGAAAATCGTCTACAGCTTTACTAAGGGTAAATTTACTATAAGGCATAAGGATTTTCCTAATCCGTTTCTCAAGTTGAAAGAACTTGAACTAACACTCCCCTGGCAGGATATATGGAAATCCGCTATCTTTTGCAGAAACGGGAAAAATCTGTTGCACTCGGGAAGTGGAGTGGCAACAATCAAGAGCGCTTTTTACACGCCCCGCTTGTACTCGCTAAGAGTCAAGCGTGGGTTGTTGACCTAAACGCCTTCAACCCCCTGATAACTTCTACTTGCGTGGTACAGGTTTATTAGCACAAAGCAACCCAAACCGAATCAACCCGCGCCGATAGCCTCGACTCATCAGCCCAAGCGATAATGCGCCTTGTATCGTACTCCAACCGCTTTGCAGCAATCCAACAATTACTTTAGGCTCCAAGGCGGAATCAATCACGATATCCCAAAAGGGTGCAACAGCATCCGACCAATCCGCCGTGCGAATATTTTGGAAGGAGAGATGGTGTGCGATCGCTTCATATTCCGGTATAGAAACCACGTAAGGTAAGCAGTAAACTCGGTAAATTTCCGCTAAATGCTGCTTTTCATCCGCCGTCAACTCTCCCGTTGCTGGCGTTATTGGACGATGGCACCAAGTCGCCATCAAGAACGTTCCTCCTGGTTTGAGTACCCGGTAGCACTCTTGGAGGAATTTTTCCTTATCTGGCATGTGTTCGCCACTTTCCATCGACCAAACAAAATCAAACGTATTATCAGCAAAGGGCATATCTAAGGCGTCGGCAACTTGGAACTGAACCTCACTGGCCAATCCAGCTTCCTGTGCTCGTTCGGTTGCTCTCGATGCTTGCACTGGACTGAGAGTAATACCAGTCGCCCTCGTATTAAACTTTTGCGCCAAATACAGGGAACTGCCACCAATACCACAGCCAACGTCCAGAATGTGCGGACACTCCCCTGGGGTTGTCTCTATTTGCTTCACCTGGGCCCAAGTGAGGAGTTCTTCAATGATATCTATCTGTGCCTGACGGCGGTCTTTTTTCTCCTTACCCGTAGAACCGTAGTAACCGTGATGCATGTGTTCGCCCCAAACCTGTTCCCACAGACCCGAAGAGGCGTCATAGAATTG
>JBFLZA010000533.1:0-6571 GCA_040756535.1 Cyanobacteriota bacterium | reverse complement strand
AAGCGTTAGTAGGTCGGAGTAGTTCATCGAGTTGACTTCCCCGCTAATTGCGATCGCACAGATACCTGCCTCTAGCCAGAAGTCGGAGGCAAATTGATCGAGCTAATCTTCTCTCACCAACTTCGTGCAGCAAATGAACCCGTGTTTTCAGGACGATTAAAACAACCGAGTAGCAACTCTCAACAGTCAATTGTAATTAAAAAGAAAACAAGGCTTCACTATTGGCAGGGGAAAGGTTCGTATCGTTTCCCAATCTTAATTGTCGTGGCTGGAATTTTTTTCACTACCGCTCCAGCAAGTTTATCTCAGGAAGAAGTACTGCCAGTTCCAGCAACTCAGACTTCGGAACAAAAAAATACCCCAACAGAAGGATTGTATTTTTCTGATGTTGTAGTAAGAGGCAGACCTGTCTTCCAAGTCGGCAGTCTTTCCGATCTTACAGCTAGAGAACGGGCGCAAATCATCAATCGGCGCATTGGCAGTTTGTTGACGCAAACCGACACCTTGGGAGAAGTGACGGTTAAACCTGACGATCCGCGAAAAATTGCCACGTTGCGTCTGAATAACCGGGTTCTGATGACGGTAACTCAGCAAGATGCTGAGGACTTTGGTTTGTCGGTGGAAGCTTTAGCCGAGAGGTGGGCTAAGCAACTGAATCAAGCGATCGAGCAACCGCCACTGGCGATTGATGTGGGACAACGCCTGTATGGAACGGTGCAGCAACTGGTACGGGATTTCATTGACAATTTACCCTCTGTTTTGGGGGCGCTGGTGGTGGTTGGTATCACTTGGGGAGTGGCTAAAGGCGTGCGTTTTATCGCTTTTACTTGGGCCCAGCAGACAGAAGGCGATCGCAGTACAGAAGTCCTGATCGGACGCCTGGGTTATGGTGGTGTGTGGGTGCTTGGGACTATCATTGCTTTAGGTGTCTTAGGACTCGACTTTGGGGCACTACTAGGGGCGCTAGGACTAACGAGTGTGGCAATTGGTTTCAGCCTTAAAGATGTTTTGAGTAACTACATCTCTGGCGTCATTTTGCTTGCAGCCCGACCATTTCGGATTAATGACCAAGTGGTGATTGAGGATTTTGAGGGAACTATCACTCAGATTCAGCTACGGGCAACAACGTTGACAACCTATGATGGGCGTGTAGTCTACATTCCCAATCAAGAAGTCTTCTCCGCTAGCATTATCAACAATACCGCTTCATCGCGTCGCCGCAGTTCGGTGATGGTTGGCATTGACTACGATGCAGATATCAATAGAGCCAAACAAGCGATTACCAATGTTTTGGAAACGAGGCATGGGGTAGAGAAAGAGCCACCTCCAGACATTCTTGTCAAGGAACTAGCAGCTAGCACCGTGAATTTGGAAGTACGGTTTTGGGTTGATTCGCGGCGAGCAGGTTTTTTGGCCATGACATCTGCGGTGGCACAGGAGATTAAAGAGGCACTACAACAGGCTGATATCGAAATGCCCAGTGAAATCCAAACAATCGTGTTCCGCAATGCCCCTCCCCAACCTCAGGGGGAAGCTGATACCCAGCAACAGAATGAAGATGGAGATTCCCAACGGGTACTTTCCAGTAGTGAGTCAGCTTAAAGGTTAAGTTGCTTGCTGTTATTGGTACCAATTTTATCTTTTTGAGGGGGTCTTATAGCTCCCCCACCCCAGGTTAATTTTATTTGCACCAAAAATAAGACTCCAAGAGAGATTCAGTGCATATCCAGTTGTAGTAGTGACAAGGTATCGCAGGTGTAAAGGAAAAGCTTTGAACCGCGACCAAAGGCGCGGAAAGACTTAATCACCTTTCCACTTTCATCCACAGGTATCAACTCTTCAAATTCCATCGTCTCTAGCGAAATAAGAAATAATGAATCGGGCTTATCATCGCTACCAGCAAACAAGGCGTGAGTACCATAGCCACCATCAAACAAAGCATGATAATCCTTGTTTACTGCAAAAGCATGAGAGCCACAGATGGGCATAGGAAACCATCTTTGTTGAACTTGCCAGTCGGAAATTTGGGCTAACGGAAAATCAGTATAGTAGTAAATCCAGATGTCTTGTGGAGAGGCAACGTTCATTGCATAGCAGTCACATATAAGTTCCTCCTTCTGGTCACTGTTATTGTCGTACTCAAACACGAAGTTTCCTGTTTTATCCAAACAAATAAGCCCCGCTTGACCAAATGCACTGCTAAAAGAGAAAACTCCTTGATCGAAGAAACTAATCCAGATGTGTCCATTTTCGGTAACTTGTACGTCTGCAATGCCCTCACCTGCATGAAATGAATGAAGGTGTTCGCCTGTCGATGAATAAATATGTGCATTCTTGTCTGAATAGCCAGAAGCGCGTGCGCGAACGAGAAGCCACCGATCTGACCCTATTCGTTGAAGATAATGGTAGTTTTCGCGTGTTGGCGCTAAAGCGATTTGTTTGAACGCTCCCTCTGAGAAGTAATGAAGGCAGTAGTTATTGATGCGATCAGATCGGAATTTAGCGGAGCAACCGTCTTTTGAGCGATAATTGGGTGGTTGTTCAAGCGAGAGCAGGACAGGCATTCCGGAAAAATCGGCGCTCGTTGCGATCGCGTTTCTTCCCTGAATAACTTCGCCCGGATTAAGCAGATGCTTAGTTGGGATTTGTCTCACTCATATTCTCCGCTTTACCCACAACAACTGAGCCTACTTGCTAAATATAGGAATGTAGACACGCGATCGCACCAAGCACATCGGCACAGCGATCGCATCTCTACACTCGTCGGACTGTATCAGCCCTTCACGCAAACAACCTGCTTGAGTGTTGCCACAATTTCCACGAGGTCAGACTGGTTGTTCATCACTTGGTCTATTGGCTTGTAAGCACCTGGAATTTCATCTAAAACGCCACCATCTTTGCGGCACTCAACGCCTTTAGTTTGCTCTACCAAGTCATCTAGTGAGAAGTGTTTCTTTGCTTTATTCCGAGACATCAGACGGCCTGCGCCATGAGAACACGAACAGTAGCTGTCATGGTTACCCTTACCCTTAACGATGAAAGACTTTGCCCCCATTGAACCGGGAATGATGCCGTAATCTTCTTCTCGCGCCCGCACTGCACCCTTGCGAGTGACGTACACGTCTTCACCAAAATGAACTTCCTTCTCGGCGTAGTTGTGGTGGCAGTTTACTTCCAACAACGGCTTCGTTTGCTTGCCGCCAGCGAGATGCTTCTCCACGATTCGCTTGAAGCGATCCATCATGACATCGCGGTTGACGCGAGCGTAGTTTTGTGCCCACTGTAAGTCCCGCCAGTAAGCCCGGAATTCTGGTGTTCCCGCCACAAAGTAGGCTAAGTCTGGGTCAGGAAGAGAAGTGTTCATCATTTTTGCCAGGTCTTTGGCTGTGCTAATGTGGCACTGAGCCAGCATATTGCCGATGTTACGCGAACCGGAGTGCAGCATTAGCCAGATTTGGTTCTCGGTATCGATGCAAACTTCAATAAAGTGATTCAATTTGTTACTAACTGCTTGCCAAGCTTCTTGAGTCTCCACAGTCTAAGTTTTACACTGTTTCGACTTCTGCCTAGCACTTTCATCGAACACTCAACCGAATGGGTAGTAATGAACCGATCTTCTTTAGGTGTCCAAGACCTACTACCACTCGGTAAACCCCATGATTCAAGATAGTCTCGAAATCGTTTATCGTAAACTCTCCAAATAACTGATGTGTGACGATTGCTAAAGTTAGTTACACGCACGCGATCAGTAATCGAAGAATTGAACGGTATCAGACTCTTGAATGCCCACAGTATGTCCTCATCTATCTTGCTGACCTCTATACTTAGGCGACTGCGATCGCGAGTGCTAGGGTACAGATGATCATCAGTTTGAATGAAGCCAAATAAGTAGGCGTAATTGGGAATTTTAAGGTTGATATTAATGGTTTTCATTACACCACAATATCATAGACAAAAGTTGCAATTGACCAAGACATTTCTGCTTGGTTCTATACCTTCCTATTCGGTATAGTTCGGAGCACACCTTCATCCTAATTAATTAGGATGCCCAAGTCCCTCTGCTCTCTACGGGGCGTTTTACCGCTTCCCTCGGTATTAGCAATCTCAGCCTTCACCGATTTGGACGAGTTTTGATTACTGTATTACTACAGTAAGGGGCAATCTTTTACCCCCTCCGAGAGAACCCATCTGTTTCATCGCTTTCTTTTCCCGATCTTGCACCCCTGAATGTAGTTCTTTGAAATGGTTCCAGCCTTGCCAATTTGTTACTGGTTTTTCAACGTCTTTGTTCTCGTTGAAACCAACTGGAATAGCAGCTTCAATATCCAGACGAATTTTTTTGAGCTTACTCTCCAGTTGGTCAGCAACAAATGGCGTTTTGACAGCACACATCCCGCAACCAATATCCACACCGATTGCGCTTGGAATGATTGCTTCTTTAGTTGCAACCACAGAGCCTACCAAGGAACCTTTACCTAAGTGAACATCCGGCATCAGCGCTATATGCTTGAAGACAAAGGGCAACGATGCAACATTTTTTGCCATCTTGGTTTCTTCACTTGCAAGGTCGTGATTTGCCCAAGAAAGGACTGGTGCTGAAGTTGAAAGTTTTAGCTTTTCGTATGGCATAAACGTTTGCCTCTAAAAACAGCCGTGAAACAGGAGGGCGGGTTTTGTAGAAGGATGACTGGTTATTACCCTAATTTCTGGCTAAACCCGCCCCTACAAGACTTACACAGGGTAGCCCTAGGCTTAATTCCGTTGTACTACATTAATACTACAAATGGCAAGCTCGATCTGTACGCTGTCGAAAACTCATCCATAAAGCTGATTGTTGAGCGTTAAATTCCATTAATATTTGTAAAGAGGGCAAGACCAGTCCGCCCTCTGTGTATCAAGAGCAATCTACACTCAACACAGGTCTATTCCTATGGCAGTTCGTAAGGATACACTTTGGGAACGCTTCTTATCGCCAGTTGTCCGAAGCTTCATCGATGAGGAAAAGCTGCGGCAGTTTTATGAGAGCGTTGATTGGGAAAAAGAGAGCGATCGCTTCCGCAATCCCAACTTAAATTACCCTCACTACTACAGCAGCCAAAACTTCCACGGGATTGAGGGCGGATACCTCAAGGCTGGGGCTGCGGTAACCTACGATCCAGTTACTCAGTACGTGCTGCCACCCAACGAAACTTGGGTACGCCAAGGCTTAATTGATCGCATCAAGGGAACGCCACGACGGATTCTAGACTTGGGTTGTGGCACGGGTTCCACAACGCTGATGTTGAAGCAAGCGTTTCCTCAAGCACAAGTCATGGGATTAGATTTGTCACCTTATATGCTGGTAATGGCTGAGCATAAAGCCAAAACAGCAGGGTTAGCTATTGAGTGGTGTCATGGTAAAGCCGAAGAGACAGGCTTCCCTGATGCATCATTTGAGGTGGTTACAGCATCATTACTGTTTCATGAGACACCACCAACAGTAGCGCAGTCAATTCTGCGCGAATGCTTCCGGTTGCTGGTGCCAGGAGGCGAAGTATTAATTCTGGATGGCAATCAAAAAACCCTACGCCAAGTAGAGTGGCTGACAGAAGTGTTTGAAGAGCCGTACATTAAAGCTTATGCCAAGGGGAGTGTGGATGCTTGGATGGGGGCCGCCGGCTTTGAACTGGTGCAAACACAAGACTTGTTTTGGGTGCATCAGGTAACACAAGGAATGAAACCTATCCCCGCAAAAGACTCTTGGACAACCGCGCAAGAGGTATCCACTGGCAGTACACTAGACGATTTGGGTTCAGAGGGCATTCCTGCCCCAGCGTTTTAGCATGGCAGCATGACATTAAAGGCAGTTCTGTTTGATTTCAACGGCGTCATTATCAAGGATGAGGCAATTCACGAGCAGTTAATTGAGGAAATTCTCATTGAAGAAAATCTGCGTCCCTCACCTCAGGAGTATCGGGAAGTTTGCTTAGGAAGGAGCGATCGCGTTTGTCTGACTGATTTACTCAAACGTCGAGGTCGGTTTGTTACAGAAGATTACTTAAACAAACTGATTGTTCGCAAAGCCCAAGCTTACCAGCGTCAGTTGGAAACTCTGGAAAAATTGCCAATTTATCCGGGTTTGGAGGATTTGATTTTCAAAATTCGCGCCGCTCAACTGCCTATGGGGGTTGTTAGTGGTGCACTTCGCGTTGAAGTAGAACTGGTACTCAATCGGGCTCAACTCGCACAACACTTTGCCTTAATTGTTGCGGGTGACGATATCAAGGTGAGCAAACCTGAACCCGATGGTTATCTTTTAGCCGTAGAACGACTCAATCAAAAATACCCCAACCTCAACGCCGAAGCGTCAGAGTGTCTGGCGATTGAGGATACTCCCGCAGGGATTACAGCAGCCAAACAAGCAGGTATGCAGGTGGTTGGGGTCGCCAATACTTATCCCTTTCACATGATCCAGCGCCAAGCCAACTGGACAGTGGATTACCTTAACGATTTGGAATTAGACCGGGTACAGCAGGTCTATGCCCAAAAAGCAGCCTAGAGTATCGATGTTATGTGGTGTTAGGCAGGGGAG
>JBFLZA010000532.1:0-6579 GCA_040756535.1 Cyanobacteriota bacterium | reverse complement strand
GGTAACGGTTGCGATCGCAGCGTCACCGTATTGCTTGTAAATTTTGACAGCATAAGTGGTAGAAACGCCATGCCCTTGCAAAAATACCATCACCTCTTTAATGGCTTTTTGCGCTTCCCAAGCCGCTTGAATTTTAGTAATGCGTTTCTTAGCAATGCCTTTAACTTCAGCTAATCGCTCAATTTGGTTTTCAATCACATCCAGCGTTTCGAGTCCAAAATGAGCGACAATGCGTTTAGCTGTAACTGGCCCCACCCCTTTAATTAAGCCACTGCCTAAGTACTTTTCTATACCCGTGAGAGTAGCGGGTTTGGTTTCCTTATACTGCGTAACTTGAAACTGAGGGCCATACTGCGGATGGTCACGCCAAAATCCTACCAGTTGTAGCGTCTGACCTGCCTGGATGTTGGCAAAATTCCCGACAATCGTTGTCAGTTCAGAAGCTTTTTCGCGCTTGAGGCGGGCGATAGTGTAACCCGACTCTTCCGAGTGATAGGTCAATCGTTCCACTACCCCCGTAATGGTTTCGATGCGGGGGGCGGCGCTGACTGTTGTGGGAGAAAGGTCGGGTGTTGTGGACATTAGGGGTTGCGGAACAGAATATATCCTCACCTAGCATTCTGAACGGTTGGTAAGGCACGCGTTGCATCAAGACCAGAATTTGATGCACTTTTAATAGTATATTAGTACTAGTTGACTGTCGCTTACCGATCAGCTTGTCATACTCGGCGTGTGTGCCAATCCAAAACCATAAAATCCCCTGCTCAACCTCTACACCCAAAGCACGGTATCCTTGCCCAGCGCGTACTGACCAGTACTTCGCAACTTTTTTGAAGTGAAGCGATGGATGAGTGGGATCGGCTTTGAGTAACTCATAGCATTGGTCGGCTGTTTGCTGCACAGCTTCGGGTAAAGCGTTGCAACAATTCCAAAATTGGCGCGTGGTGTAGTGCATCAGAGCGCCCGATAGTTACCCGCCTCAAAATCAGAGATCGCTTCTTGGGCTGAATCTTCTAACTTGCCATCGGCAATATCTTGTTCTAACTGCTCATCCCAACGCTGATAATCTACCTCAAAAAACCATTCCAAAAGTTGTTGAAACTCTTCGGGGTCAAGTTCAAGGATAGCAGCTTCAATTTGCTTGAGTGTCAACATAGCTCTTGTAACCTACAGCTAGCTTTATATAGTTCAGCTTAAGAAAGCATCACTCAATCCAGTTTATTTTAGAGGCTGTCTCTAAAGAATTGTAAATCGCCGGAGATCCCCCTAAATCCCCCTTCAAAAGGGGGACTTTCAAGAGCTTTCGTTCCCCCCTTTTTAAGGGGGGCTAGGGGGGATCTATCCAATCGTTAGGCAACCTAGCTAGTTAACATTGCTTTAGAAACAGTCTCTTAGGGATACTAAAAAGACAGCCAATTATCAAAAACACAGTAATAATCAAGACTCGCTTTCAAATTGGAGTAGATCACACCTATGGAAAAGGCTACATTTGGAGCTGGTTGTTTTTGGGGCGTTGAGGCAGCGTTTCGGAAAGTGAAGGGAGTGATATCGACTTCTGTGGGATACATGGGAGGACATTTCCCTAACCCCTCATATCTCGATGTGCTATCTAGAATAACGGGTCATGCGGAAGTAGCCCAAGTTGAGTATGACCCGTCAAAGGTAAGCTATGATGAACTCCTTGATGTATTTTGGAACATCCATGACCCCACGACCCTATACCGTCAAGGGCCAGACAGAGGGGAGCAATACAGATCTGTGATATTTTTCCACAATTCTCAACAGGAGAAAGCCGCGAAGCAATCCAAGGAGAAGCTACAACTTTCAGGCAGATTTGACAAAGATATTGTGACGGAGATTAAGCCAGCAACGGAATATTACTTAGCAAGCGTTGAGCATCAGCAGTATTTTGAAAAGAAAGAACGGCGGAACCACTCTTAAATTAGAATTCTTGCTGACAACGCTTTAGAGCTTCACCAGTAAATCTCTAGCGATAAACTCCCATTCCTGAGAAAGTTCGCCATTAAATTCCGGTTTTTCACTGCGCCTATACCAGTAATGAGCATTGCTCAAATCACCTTCTTTTCGATGTAAGTAGGCATGAACCCAAGCGCTGTCCTTATCGTTGGCATCTTGAACAATTTGATGAGCTTTGTCCCAATTTCCGGTTTTGTCATACCACAAAGCTTGAACTGCTGGAGGTAGCTCAGACAGATTGGTTTCCTCTTTTTCTATTAATTGTTTAAATTCATCTATGTTCATAAACAAGTAAAAAGTAAAAATGGGTTAGGTTTTTTGCGAAGGGGATTTAGTGATGGAGAGGAAAAGGAACGTGGTAGGAGTGTTAGGTGTTTCGGTCAAAGATGATGCGTGGCTTCAGTAAAGTCTTAAACAGCAGCAGTAGCGATCGCAATTCTCCCGGAGTCTCCCGGCGTCGCCATTGACCAGGACGGCAATACAGTAATTCTATTAGACAGCGCTGCTGATCGAGGTTGAGTGGGTCAAATTCAACTTCCACCGTAGAAAATTCACCATTATGGGTTGTATCTACAATCACTCCACCCAGTTGCAATTTTTCTTCCATCATTTCTAGTTTCACCGTCAGCTGTTCGGCAGGAATGTTCGGAGTATCTAAAGGAAAATCAGCTATCTCAGTCAAAGCAATGAGAGCGCCAACTTCTGAAACCATGCTTGTAACGCCCCAAAATGTTTTTTGTGTAGTCTCCACCCGCACAAATCGCCGCAGCTCAAACCACTCATATAAATCAGCTTTCGGGACATCCACTAGGATGAGTAAAGAGATACCCAGCAGTAGCAGATTATAGGCACTCCAAATCCAACTTAAACCAATTCCTTCAAATAACTCTTTTTCATTCCCTACTATTGATGTTGTCCAAGGAGAATGCATGAGAGCCATTCCTAAATTGCGCCATAAACTCACGGCTGTAGCAATAAATAGGATAATCAAAGGCCATGCCAAATCCCAGTTAAAAACCAAGCGATCGCACGATACTCCTTTAGGGGTTACCTTAAATCTTTGGGAAAATGGATTTAACATCACTTTTGTCACCGTCAGCGCTAGGGGAAAACACAAGGCGAGCGAGTAAATATCAGACAACATTGCCGAGCGCGATCGATAGTTTAACCAAGTAAAAACGGAAAGCTGAACTCCATAGTAAGGTAGGAAAAAATACAACAATTCTGCTACATTTGCTTTTAAAGGAATCACACCCAAAAACGAATAAGCTAAGGGCATGATTAGAAATCCTATTCGCGAGAAGCTAGTGAACCAATGCAGCAATCCTTCAAAATGAGCTAATCGTTGAATAGGACGCAATCCAGGAATAGTCAGGGGATTTTCCTTGATAAAGAAGGCTTGCAATGTTCCCCTTGCCCACCGCAGGCGTTGAGCTGCATGATCGGCAATTGTTTCAGCTGCTAAACCTGCACTGAGTTTTTCATCTAAATAAATTAACTGATAGCCAAGAGCAGTGATGCGAATTCCAGTAAAGTAATCTTCACTCAAGGTACCCGTAACGAATCCTCCCACCTCTTCAAGAACACTCCGTCGCACAACAAAAGATGTTCCCGAACATATAACACCACCAACCCCATCCCGAATCGGCTGAATTTGCCGATAAAATACCTCTTCTTCTGGCGTTAAGATATCTTCTAAACCCAAGTTATGAGCGATGGGGTCAGTGTTATAAAAGCTTTGAGGGGTTTGTACCAAACCAATCGTTGGATTTTGAAAAAAGCCGACTGTACGATTAAGGAAATTTTTAGTGGGAATAAAATCCGCATCGAATATAGCAATTAACTCCCCACAGGTTTTAGTAAGGGCGTGATTTAAATTCCCCGCTTTAGCATGGCGATTATCAGGACGTCTTATATATTCACAGCCTAGTTCAGTGGCTAGTTGTTGAATTTCTGGTCGTTGGGTATCATCAAGAACATAAATCGTTTTTTCAGGATAATCGATTGCCTGACAGCCAATAATGGTTCGGCGCAAAATAAAAACAGGTTCATTATAAGTAGGAATTAGGATATCAACAGAGGGGGTAAAACGACGAGAGAGAACAGCGGAGGCAAGTTGGGTGGCTTGATGACTGCGGTTTTTAACATTGAGCATCAAAACAAGTGGGATGGTGCTGTTTAAAAGCAGAGTCATTTCTAAGAAAAATAACCATAAGCTAAAGACACCATTAAGGGGGTTAGATAAATTTAGAGTGGACAGCGATCGCCAAACTACATATCGCCCCATTAATAGCAATAACACTCCCACTACCAGCCATCGCGACCAAGGACGAGGATAGGGAGATATCTTCATAACGGCGAAGACTCCCACCAACAGCGTAATCGTAGGCAACAGCAGATATTTTTGGTGAGGAACCTTCGGGGCTTTTAACCAAAAGGGTGGATTTTCTTGCAATACTTGTAGCTGAGCAAACAGTTGGCTAATTGTGCCTTCCCCTACAAACCAAGCGGCTGCGATCGCACCGGAAGCAACAACAACACTCAGCATCACCAGCGTTGCCATTCGCAGCCGGAAAACGCGCCTAAATCGACGGCGATTGGAGTTTTTGCGGAGAAACTCTAAGACTGACATGGCGTCCTTGTTGAGTGTTACTCTTTGTTATATCAAGTCCGTTTAATTGCCCATAATAAAAAGCTCTCTCCGCGTCCCCCCCTCTCCGCGTCTCCGCGTCTTCCAAGTTCAAACAGAAGCAATATCATCCCTTTGCTCGTCCCACCAGTTGAGCAATAGCATTCACCAATTCACTGGGGTCTATAGGCTTGGACAGATGTTGCTGAAAACCAGCCTCTAATGCATGGATGCGGTCTTCTTCCCTAGCGTAAGCTGTCAGCGCTATGGCAGGAAGCTGGCTAGAGGCCTCTGATGCCAGCGCTCTCACTTTGCGGATTAGCGTATAGCCATCCTCTTGAGGCATCCCAATATCGCTAATTAGCAAATCGGGTTTCCAAGTCTGAAGCATTTCCAGTGCTTCGCCTGCCGAAGCGGCTGCTTGAACGTCGGCACCATGGAAGTTGAGGAGTGTTGAGAGTAACTCTCGTGCATCAGCTTCATCATCCACAATCAGGAGGCGCAAGTTGTCCAGCACACTTGAGTTATCCACTGATTGTTCGCTTTCGACTGCCGAAGAATTCCGTCGAGGAACTTTGGCTGGTGTCGAGAGCACCCTGACTGGAAGCTGCACAATGAAGGTTGCTCCCTGTCCCTCCCCCGGACTTTCAGCGCGAACCGTTCCTCCATGCATTTCTACCAAGTGGCGCACAATAGCGAGTCCCAGTCCCAGTCCGCCGTATGAACGGGTAATGGAGCTATCAGCTTGGCGGAAGCGATCGAACACAAACGGTAAAAACTCAGGAGAAATGCCCTTACCTGTGTCAGTAACCCGAATTTGAATATAGGTGCCGATGCGACTGAGTTCGACCTCAACTCGCCCACCTTTAGGGGTAAATTTGATGGCGTTGGAAAGCAGGTTCCAGACCACTTGTTGCAATCGGTCTGGATCGCCTGAAACAATTCCCGCTGATGGGTCGAGCATAAGTTGAATTTGAATGGCCTTGGCATCAGCAGCTGAGCTTACAGCATCAATCGCCGCTTCAATCACAGGACTCAGTTCAATGGGGCGGATGTGGAGGTGGAGTTTGCCCCGAATAATGCGCGAGACATCTAAAACATCCTCGATCAATGTGGCTAAGGATTTCGTATTGCGATCAATTGTTTCGAGAGCACGAGCTGCCGTGGATTCATCAAACTTGCGGGTACGCAGCAGTTTAGTCCACCCCAGCATGGCATTGAGAGGCGTGCGGAGTTCGTGAGAAAGGGTGGCGAGGAACTCATCTTTAGTCCGATTCGCCGCCTCCGCCGCCGTGCGTGCAAGGCGTTCTGCCTCATACAACTGAGTACGTTCGATCGCTTGAGCACACTGCTGAGCTAAAGCCAGGATAAAGGCGCGGTCATCTTCACTCAACAGGTGAGCCTCATTGAAGCTGAGGGACATCCCCCCTACCGCACGTCCCTCAACCATTAGCGGGAGAGAAAGCCAAGCTCCATACTGAACCTGGCTGTACTCGGCGGCGAGATGGGGATAGCGTTCAATTCGAGCGGCTGTGGACTCTAGCCAAATGGGTTTTCCCGTCCGGACTGCTTCTGCCAAGGGTACGGGTGTCTGGATAGGGAAACGACGCCACGCCTCCAATACAGTTGTGTCATAACCAGGGGCACCCAAGACTTCCAGTTCAGTCCCATTTTTGGTTAATAGGGCAATAAACGCGCTATTTGCCCCCAAAGCCATGACTCCCTGCTCGATAATCACGGAGGCAACTTGAGCAGGAGTAAGGGACTCAGAGAGGGCTGCCGTGATGGTTTGCAATCGTGCTGTACGTTTAGCTGCCCTTTCAGCGGCTGTTTTTGCCTGTTGAGCGGCTCTTCGAGCCACTTCGCTATCCCGGTAGAGTAGGGCGTTATCAACGGCTAAGGCAGCACGGTAGGCGAGTTCTTCTGCTAAATCTAAATCATCGGGTGTGTAACGACGCGTTGATTCTGCGATC
>JBFLZA010000531.1:0-6604 GCA_040756535.1 Cyanobacteriota bacterium | reverse complement strand
TGGGCATCTGATTGGTTGGCAGTTACGGGTCGATGACGCCACAGATAATAAATATCGCTGGGCTAAGGGTTGGAAATCTTCGCACTTACCCAATGGGGAGTTGCCCATTACAGTCTGCCGTCCTGTTGAGGGAATCAAGCGCCCTGGTGTTGGTTTGGCTGAAGGATTGCTCAAACCTTACGTCGCCGCCCAGAAGCTAGGGCAAATCGTCATTGGCGCGGCAGGTGCCAACTTCGCTGGCAGTCCACAACAACTTAGGGAATCTCTAGAAGTTCTCAAACCTGAGATAATCACTCTATACCCTGATGCTGGGGCTGTACTGAACCATCATGTGATGAGCCAATATCAGCGCACGGTGAAACTTATCGCTGGCTGGGGCTACTCAGTTCAAGTCGCTTGGTGGGGTCAAACTATCAAGCTGGAGTCGCCAGACATCGATGAGCTGGATGATTTGGAGGCGATCGCTTATCTAAAGCCTGCTGAATTCTGGCAGCTAGCACCTAGCCCAAGGGCTGCTGGCAACTTCAGGGAAATGGTGACGGGCTGGCTTCCACACCTTCAGCAACGCGTCGAAGCTTCTAGGAAGCACCTTAGGGCTTGGGGCTTTGGTAAGACCAGCGAGACTAAATTAACTCAAAAATCGCCTAAAATAGAAGCCACTGAGTACACGATAGGCTTTAGATTGGATGCCTGGAAAGAAGCGGCACAAGAGTACAAATTCATCTGGGACGATTCCGGGACTGGGACTGGTAAGAGCTTCGACGCTGGCAGAGTGACACCTGAACTGTTGGACTGCGAGCGCATCTTTTACGTTACCTCTGACCCCCGAAACCCAACTACCGACACGCTCAAGGACTGGGGACTTCTGAATGGTCGGCACCAGGGCTTGGTCACCGACTTTCACGGCAAAATAAGGCGATCTAAACGGGGTGAGGGCTATACAATACAACCTAACTGCTATCGGGTAGACACTATCTCCTCTCTCCGAGCAGCTGGCATCGAGGGGGCTGATAGTTCTGAACTGATTTGTCAAACGTGCCCGTTCTACGAAGCGTGCAAGGGCGGATACGTATTTGGCTACCTTAACGCCCGGATGAATGCCCTCAAACTACCAAGGATACGCTCACATCCTGCCAGCTTACCAGTAACAACAGGAGAAAACGCTTTTGATTATTCAGGAGCTGCTCTCATCTGGGAAGAGTGGAACACCATCCTGAAAAATACTCGCCAGATTACCGTTACTGAACGCGACCTAGACAAGCTGATGCTCCAGTTAGTTACGAAAGCATCGGCTCACTTCTTTTTGCTCTCTCCTCTGTTCACTGCCCTCAGACAGCTCATCGCGGGTGTTATCAAACAGCCTAATCGGTTTGGCTGGAATCACCATGCCTTACTCAGACAACTGCCAGAGCTACCAGCGGATATCGACTTAGACGCGATCGCTTCTGTCCTTGAGCCAGACCTAGAAATTCTAGACCCAACGGCTGAGTATGGACTAAGCGCCGCCGAACTACCTGCGGGGTGGAGAAAGAAGTTCACCGAGTCGGATGAGGCAACGGCTGAAAAAATACGAACTACCCTGCTCAAACAATGGCTGATGCCCTTCCTTCGGGTGCTAAGAGGCGAGAAAGGATACCTCACCTTGAGTTATGGTGTGCTTACCATAACGACGCCCGATAATCGTTTGGTTGACATCGCCCATGCCGCTAAGTGCAACATTTTCCTTGATGCCACTGGACACCGGGAAGAATTGGCTTTGTTGCTGGGAATCAAACCAGAAGAAATTTACCACATCAAGCAGCAGCAGTTACCAGGAGCACATCTTATACGGGTGCAGGTTGCTGGGCTTGGTCGCTTGGGTCAGCACCGGGGGAAAGAGCAGCAGCGACGGACTCAAGCTGTAGTTAACGAACTGCTCAAAAGACACCCAAACACTGGGGTGATTCGGTTCAAGCGACTGGCTCTTGAAGGGGATTATCGATGGTTTATCGAGTCTAGGGGTGTAAATGATGCTCAAACCCTCGACACCCTGATACTCGATGGTATCCCCTGCGAAAACCTGGAATATTTAGCGGCTGAGTTTGGCTGCATCTATGGGCGAGTTCCCGTCGAGGGTACGCTCCTAGTGAAGATGCCAGTGCAACTGACTAACCCGTTACCAGAAGGAATAGAGCCTTACTTTGAATCGTCGGTCAGCGCTGACCCAGACTTTGCGGAGTTTGTGCGGCGGCGGATTCTCGCCAATATCCACCAAGCAGAAGGACGCCTCAGAGCCACCAGACGCCAGGGGGAGCAGTTAACAGTTTACATCCTGGGAGACTTCGCCTTAGATGTGCCAGTGGAGCTGGTAAGAGCCACCGACATCACCCTGGAAGCTGCCAGCAAAACTGAGCGGTTGGAACTGGCGATTAAAAGCGCTGTGGAACAACTCAAAGCGACGGGACAGAAGGTAACGCAGCAGGCGATCGCTAACCTCACGGGATACACCAGGGGTCATATCTCCCGGTTCCAAAAATTGATCGTTTTGCTTATAAGTGACTCTAAAAGCGAAGCGATCGGCAATGCCTCAGTGCGGAGTGCAACCATTCCTAAGTCCCCTCCTGACCCACCCCCAGATGAAATTGAGTGGCTTAGTAAAGAATACCTGCCCTTAATAGCTGATTCACCCTATGTAGAGCTTTTATCGTTGGTTGATGCCTATGGAAAGGGAGGCTTTAATCTAATCTGGAACGGTGCAACAGCAGAAGTCCAGGTAAAAATCCTCTCACAAGCCATCTTGGGTCTTCTGTCGGGAGATGAACTGCGACAGTTAGCTCGATCGGTGGGGGTGAAGTTGTGACATATCGTGTTGATTAGCTTAACTGCCCTATCTGTTGTCGTCTTTGGCGGCTCAGTCTAGTTCCCGTTGAGATTTTTTCTTTAACTTTGGCTGTGCGGGAACGGGCGGGTTTTCCTTCAAATCCTGGATGAAGTCCTGCTTGCGCTGCTTTTGAAGCTGGTCGTTCCAGTCGCTACCATCAATAAGCTTCAGCCTAGTGGCGTGGGGTATAAGCTGCTTAATTGAGTCCGCTTTTTCATCACCCTTGGAGTCGTATGCGATTACTACTTCCTTACAGCAGGTTTGTAGTTCTAAGAATAGTGCAATAAGACCCGTTCAATACGTGGCGTGGAAGTGGGTTAACAGCTAATAGTTCAACAGCACCTATAAGGCGCTCAAGTTCGTTCATCTGTTTTTAAAGAGAAGTTATGCTGCTTCATTTTGTTGACGGTGAAAAAGGCGGTGTGGGAAAGTCTTGGTTTTGCCGCCTGTTAGTTGAGTGTTGTCTTCATCAAGGTTCGGAGGATATTGTTTTGGTCGAAAGTGATTCGTCTAACTTGGATGTGGGCAGATACTATCCGGAGATAACTGAGAAAATCTTTTTTAGCGAGGATGAAAAGCGCTCTTACAACGCTGACAGCATCTTCAAGCTATCTGAAGTTAAGCCTGTTATTGTCAATTTACCCGCCCAAGTGGAGGCTCCTCTCAATGATTGGATTTCCCGCAATGGCTTGTTAGAAGAGGGAGCATCCCAATTTTGCAGAAGTTTTTGCACATCTTGAGCTTGTTTTAGGCTCGCTTGAGAGACCTCAAGCAGTTTTTCATAAGCTTTTTTTCTCTGCTCACTTCCTCGCTGGGTGCGGGTTCGTGATAGGCTGTCTATGCGCCGAGAAATTCTCAAAGTTCGTGCGATGGCGGTTACGAAAAAGTTGAGCATTGGCTGAACAGTTGTGCTGTAGCAACAAGTGTCTGGCTTGTTGGAGAAGGCGAGTTAAAACTCTAACTCCATCTACCAATAAACTGTTATCTGAAGGAAAGTGAATATTAGTTGCCACTACCGTCCCATCAGTCCTCATTTTTTTTCCCTGAGTCACTTGGAGTTGGGTGGCGTATGAAGTGAGACGTTGGTTGAATTGTTTGAGAGTTTCAACTTGAATCAGATTAGCCCACCGAATCAGGGTGCTTTTGGCAGGAAGTGGATTAAAATACAATCGACAGAACTGCCGTAAGACGATGCTTTCGTTAACGGTTTTAATCGTCTGAGAGTAGCTGATTGAGCGTAAGTGCTTGAGTACCAACATCCGTACAATCACCTCGACTGGTGTCGAGTTTCTCCCTGTCTGAGTCGTCTGTGGGTAGCGCTGCGATAAATCAGCTTCTATTAACTCCAACAACTTTTCATCCGACAGCAGCTTATCAATTTCTGAGAGTTCCTCATCCAGTTCCCCAATAAAATGGAGGATAGCGCAAAAATCCGGGTCGGTATTATATCGAATTCGCAACACCTGAGGCCAGCCTGAGTGAGAGGGTTGAGGAATTTCTTCCTATCTCAATCACTGTAAGGCTTTCAGTTTTCGCACCGGGAACTAGTCTAAACTCCAGTTAACTCACTTGACTACCCATATATTTACCCTCGAAATCATCATCAAAAAAGTCTGAACTCAGACAAGAGGAGCTGCAAAAATTTTCTTGAAAGATGTACTTGCAGCCAATTACAAATCCAGATCTAACTCAAACGATTCTTCTTCAATCCATTGCTGAGATCTGGACATTGGTACAGTAGGAGCATTCATCTGATGCTGATTCCCTTGATGGGGCAGATTGGCTTGAGCAATAAAATAGCTATTTACAATGTAATACAGCATTTCCGGAAAGCTCATTTCTAGACGCTCAGCTTCTCTACGAATCTTTAGGGCTATCTCTTTTTTAATCCGCAGCTTTTCACTTCCATCTGACAATTCCATCTTATACTTCCACCTTCCCCCGATGAAGCTGTGCAACCTTCAGCAAACCCCTCACATTGGCCTCCAGCGGAGACTCATGTACGATAAACCCTATCTTGGAAAGGGATTGACCAAATCCTGGCAACAAACAACCTCCTCCAATACACCACACTTGATCTCCTTGCTCATAAGCCTCTTTTGCTCTACGCACTGTTTTTCTCAGATAGTTCTCAAACCACTCGCTTAAACATTTTTTGTACATCGACTTAAATGATTGCTTGCGCCCATAGCTTAATGTGCCATTCTCCAGTCCTAACCGAATTAGATACTTGTCTCCTGGTAAGCCATCGTTTATCGCTTTCATCTCTTTAGATATAAGCTCTATTAAGTGTTCCACCCCACATGGGAATGGCTCATGTATCTCACGCTTTCCCTGACTATATCGGCTAAATAATGTAGTTCCCGTCCCAAAATCTAATAGTGTCAGTTTGCCTGGAAGCTGCTCTCCTACCAACGCTCCCATACCCTCCGGCAACACTTTGATGACATTCACACATACTTTAGATGCATAACCGCTCAGGATACATTCATGCTCTCCTTTAAGCGCTTCTATCAGCTTCTCTTTTAGATTGTCGCAATCGTGTATCGAGGCCGCTAAATGTAATCGCCATTCTTTTCGATGTGGTAAGTGGGCTAGTGCCCCTAGCAACATGGGCAAGGCATATTGTATTTTACTGGCGGCATCGTCCACATTGCGCGAATAGTATCTTCCAGTCCTGCGTGCCGAATCCCCTACTGTGAATTCCCGATCTCCTATCCGTACACGTCCTGGTACGGGTTCCATTTTCTCTTCGCTCAGATAAGACGGAACTACAATCAGTGGATGTTCTTCTAGCAGAAGCTTATAATTGCCGAACCCATTGTCAATCCCCCCAACAAAATGCAACTGATTCTTATGCGGTTTTGCTGACTTCATAAGTATAAATGCTTAAGTTCCCCCAATAAACCTATTTATCTCCTATATAGGTCTCATTTATACCCCAATCCGCTCTCCAGCACAAGACACATTTAGACCATAAATAGGTCTGTTTTAGCCCTCAAGTGACTTCATGCCACTAACAACTTCTGTATGAGGCAGCCATAAAGTCGGGGTGGCGAATCCTTGAAAAGATGGATGAATAATCGCCAACTCAACCTGACAGTCCTTGGGTACGGAATGTGGGTCATTACAGTTTTCTGCAATGGCAATAACCTAATTGCGCCATCAATTTGGCATAAGAAGTGAATGCAGCGCGAATCTTCTTCCTTTATCTTCATTGATGAAAGCCTAGTCTCTGCATCCTGAAATTTCAACTATGAAGCACTTACATCAGTTGTTTTATCCGCATACATGGCCTTTTGCTGCTAAACTTTCGGCAGCAATGCTCATGGTTGCGCTCCTACCGATAAGCTTAATCGCCTACTACAAACCAATCTGTCAGAACAGCCTTAGCGTCCTGGCAATAGGGGCGATCGCAACAGTCTTTGCTCTCATCCTAACCCAGAGGATGACCAGACCCATTCGTGCCCTGACCAAAACCGCTGAAAAACTAGCACAGGATAATTTCTCGCTTCAGGCTTTGGTTAAAGTATCTTGCACCCGAGACGATATCGGTCAGTTAGTGCGCGTCTTTTTACGTATAGCTGAAGAAGTCAAGGCGGCGCGAGAACACAGACGACAACAGCAGGTGAAAGACGTTCTGCTCAAAGAATTAAGTAATAGCGATATCAACTGGCTAATGGCTACGGGGCATCAGGTGAAAATAGCTCCCGGCACTGTTGTTGTCGAGGAAGGAAAAGTTGT
>JBFLZA010000530.1:0-6604 GCA_040756535.1 Cyanobacteriota bacterium | reverse complement strand
GTTGCCAGAGAATAAGAGTACAAATTGTTTGTAGGGCACGGCAATGCCGTGCCCCTACGGAAGGCTAGCTGCTCGTGTCGCCTGCTTCACAAGAGATAAGCTGCCCTTGCATAAAAAAGCAAGTTGGTGTTCAGTGTATTCCTTGTGGGATGGGCATCTTGCTCGTCTTTGATTATGTAAATTAGATGCACAGCAGCTTAACTGAATATTTTTTTGCTTGAAAATCCCTAACGCCCAAATAACAACAACCATACAGGCAGCGTTAATAATAAGCCAGTTGACCCAACAGCCAAGGCAGTAACCGTAAGGTCGCGTTCCAAATCAAACACTTCTGCTAACACCAAAGTCGCAAAAGCAGGAGGCATTGCCATTTGCAGGACAATCACCAACTGCGGTTGTCCTGTAATCCCCAACTGCAATAACCCAATCCCCACAACAAGCGGGACAAGCAGCATTTTAATTCCCAGACTCACGGACGCCTGCCTCAGACGACCCCAAGACGTTAACTGATTCAACCGCATTCCAATCAGTATCAGAGAAAATGCGATCGCACTCCAAGCAAATCCTTGTAACCCACGTTCCGTCACCTCCGGTAATGGGACTTGACGCAAGCCCAATCCCAACCCCAAACTCCACAGTGCAGGGTTGTATAAAATCGCCCGAACTAATTGCCACTGACTCTTGACTTGTGTGCCAAAACGTGCAGCAAGAACAGCCCCCAACCCATAAGCTCCAATCGTTGTACCTAGCATGTCATAGAACAACGCCCAGCCAAAGTACTTCTCTCCCACCAACGTCAGCGTCACCGGAAAGCCTAGGTAACCTGTATTCCCCACCATTGCTGACAACAAAAAACTTCCCTGTGCTGGCTTGCTCCAAAAATTGACAGACTGCTCAGAAACCGGGTAATCGGCATTATTAGCCCTCTTGAGAACCTGTCCCTTAATCCAGCCCCAAGCCAATCCCGCTCCCAGTAAAATTGCCACCCATGCCGCCACAGGCGCAATCCAAATTGCTCCGGATAAGTCCGCACGGCGAAGAAAAGTAATAATACTGATGGGCACGCCAATCCAGAAGAGAAATTGACCAATCAATGTTGGCACGATCTTCGGCACCAAGCGTCCTAAAACCCATCCCAGCAGGACACCGCCCCCTAGCTGAATGTAGAGTTTAATCAAGGGTCGTAAAAGCTCAGGCTCAGTACTGGGCATGGTTCGCTCTGTAGACGCACACCTGTATGATAGTAAGCCAGTCTCTCAAAAGGGGTTGCTCAAGGAGACATAGTTCCTCAGGCGGCTGCTAGACTAACTCAAGACCAAAATGCGGGTCAGATAAGTATTAATTTCAGTTCAGGAGTGGATTCTTGAATAACGGGGATCTCCCAGGAAAACCAGGCAACTTCTCAGTGACGCCAGACGACGATATTCCAGAAGCGCTGCGGGATACACCCGATATCAAACGCCGCTCTCCTTGGATAAAGCCTGTCTTGCTGATTGTAGGGCTAATAGGATTAAGTGCGATCGCAGTAGGCATCGCCCTGTCAATCTCTGCGCCTAAATCTAAACCAAAGGTAGAGTCAACCTCTGCTGCTAGCGAGACACAACCTAGTCCTAAAACCGAAAAGGTTGATAATCTCCTCGGACATTTGCCCTACCAAGAAGCACCAGCATCGGAACTGAAACCCATCACAGCAAATGGTCAAATTAAACTTCGTGCGGCTGCTGCCGAGAAATATAAGGCTATGTCAGCCGCAGCAGCGAGGGCAGGAGTTATATTGGTGCCCATTTCCGGTTTTCGTGCTGTTTCTGACCAACAGCACCTATTTTTTGATGTCAAGGCGCAACGAGGACAAGTAACCACTAAACGAGCAGAAGTCAGTGCGCCCCCTGGCTACAGCGAACATCACACTGGCTACGCTGTGGATATTGGCGATGGTCGTGTACCAGCAACAAACCTGAGTCCTGACTTTGAGAAAACTGCTGCCTTCGAGTGGTTGGAGAGAAATGCGCCTTACTACAGTTTCGAGCTATCGTTCCCTAAAGGTAATCCTCAAGGTGTTAATTATGAACCTTGGCACTGGCGCTATGTAGGCGATACCGACAGCCTAAAAACCTTCTACCGAGCTAAAAACTTAATCCGCCCCGCATCACCTTCACCCACAGAGCCTTCAGCGACCCCCACTTCCACTCCATCTGCCGAATCTTCTGCAACACCCACTTCCACTCCATCTGCCGAATCTTCTGCAACACCCACTACCCCTCCATCTCCAGAGCCATCGGCAACACTCACAGAGCCTTCACCCGCCGTATCTTCACCTTGAGCAAATAGAGTAAATCATCAGATCACACCTGTAGGGTAGGGGCACGGCAATGCCGTGCCCTTACTGTTCACTTTTATCCCAGCCTTGAAAGAGGTGAGCTTTCAACATCGATTTTATGTAAAGTAAAGATAAAATTATAAAATTTAACAAACTAAGGGAAAACCAATGGAGCAAACCACCCTAAATGTAATCGCGATTAGCGTTTTTGCTATGACGATGTCAGCACTCTTAGGTCCAATGTTCCACATCTCACCCGCAATTCCCGCTGCCACCACTCTCAGTGTCTTGAGCCTTGCCACACTCGATAGTTTCAGATTCCAAGGTCGAGGCGCTACCTTGTTATTAGATTGGCTTGCTGGTACTAGGAGCGAACATCGCGATCGCATCCTCCACCATGAAGCAGGTCATTTCCTCGTTGCTTACTTCTTGGGTATTCCCATTACCGGATATACTCTAACGGCTTGGGAAGCGTTCAAGCAAGGACAATCCGGCTTGGGGGGTGTCATCTTCAATACAGAGGCACTGTCTCCCGATGCGCTTGATGTTAGACAGTTGCGATTGACTGTAGATCGTTTCTGTACTGTCTGGATGGCTGGCATTGCAGCCGAAACCCTAGTCTATGAAAGCGCTCAGGGAGGTGCAGAAGATCGACAGAAACTGAGAGAAGCGCTGGTTTTATTGGGACGCAATGTAAGCGAGGCTCCCTCAAAAGAGCGCTGGGCAATGCGGCAAGCTGAAACCATCGTTGAGGAACACAAGGTAGCTTATGAAGCACTGGTTTCAGCAATGAAGCAACGTGCATCAGTAGAAGAGTGCTGTCGAGTGATTCAGCAACACTGCCAGGATTTAGAAGTTGCAGCTTAAGAGTTTAAGGTTTGAAGGTTGAAGGTTGAAGGTTGAAAGTTAGAAGGTTGTATAGCCAAACAGAAACTGAGACAGCGGTTAGACGTTTAGAACTTTCAACGACTGTTGAGATTGATGACTAAAATTTTTTTAACAGATACTGAAGCTACGCGATCGCTGGGAGTCAAGTTAGGAAAATCCCTCCCAGCAGGGAGTGTGATTTTGTTAGAGGGTGACTTAGGGGCAGGGAAAACCACCCTGATTCAAGGAATTGGTGAGGGATTGGGAATACCAGACCCAATTGTTAGCCCTACCTTTACCTTAATTAATGAGTACTTAGAAGGACGAATACCGCTATATCATCTAGATTTATACCGATTGGAACCCTCAGAGGTTGAGGCGTTGAATTTGGAAAGTTATTGGGAGGGATTTGACTTTCCTTTAGGGATTGTCGCCATTGAATGGGCGGAACGTTTGCCTTACGAGCCATCTAGTTATCTGCATTTATGCCTGACGTACTCCAAGGAAGGTGGGCGTCAAGTTGAACTGGTTCCTGTGGGGGGATTTGATTTGGGAACTCTCAAAAACAGTGGTTGAGTATGATGCCAAAAATTGTCTTTCTCAGGAGTAGCTGTAGCCTCTCAAATAAATAGCGATCGCTCCCCTATCTCCTAACCTCACTATCAAACCTCATCAGGGTTAACTCCCATTTGCCACAACCGTTCTGCTAATTTCTCTGCTCGTTGTCGTTCTTGCTGTGCCTGTACTCTACCAGTCAGTAATAAATTCCCTTGGCTATCCCACCGTAAAAGGAGACGGATTTTTATCTCGCTCCTCTGCACCAGTGGCAATAACCCGCCAGGGGTTTAAACCCCTGGCTCATAGATAAAGTCGTCTAAAGACGACTGGATAAGAATATTAGTCCACTTGAGTGGACTTGAACTATGAGCCAAGAACTTAAGTTCTTGGCGGATTATGATGCTGATTGAAAATAGTGCAAGATGTCAATAGGATACGTTAACGAAGTGTAACGCACCGCTTACTCAAGACTAATTACTAATACCGAAAGTCAACGCTGTGCCTCTTACTTCAGTATTCAACTTTCCCTTTTCATAAACCACTTGACCCCCAACAATCGTATACACAGGCCATCCCGTCAAGTTCCAACCTTCAAAGGGACTCCAGCCGCATTTTGTTTGAAGTTCCTCGCGTAAAACAGGATGGTAATTGTCCAAATCTACAAGGATCAAATCCGCATCATAACCGGGAGCGATCGCACCTTTTTTGGGAATTTCATACGCCTTTGCCACTGCCGTAGACATCCAGTTCGCGACTTGGGCAACTGTACAACGCCCTTGCACCGCTTGAGTCAGCATCAGCGGTAGTGATGTCTCCACTCCTGGCATTCCCGAAGGAGAGTTGGGATAAGCTTGGGCTTTTTCTTCCAAAGTGTGGGGAGCATGGTCAGTGGCGATAAAATCAATAACGCCATCCAGAAGTGCTTGCCAAAGGACTTCATTATCGTGAGGCGATCGCAACGGTGGATTCATCTGTGCCAGCGTCCCTATTTTTTCATAAGCACTGGTATTGAGTAACAAATGCTGGGGTGTTACTTCTGCTGTCACCCAACTGGGTTTATCCTGCCTTAGCAATTGGGCTTCTTGGGCCGTGGACATATGGAGAATGTGCAGTCGTCGCTGATATTTTTTAGAAAGTTTTAGCGCTAACTGAGTCGCATTAAGGGCCGCTTGATTGTCCTGAATCTGGGAATGAATGGCAGGGTCAGTAATTCCAGCAAATTCTTGGCGTCGTTGATTAATCCGCGCTTGGTCTTCGGCATGAACAGCAATCAGGCGCGTCCCTTTAGCAAAAATTGGCTCTAGCGCCTCCTCTTGGTCAACTAATAAATGACCGTGGGCTGAACCCATAAAAATTTTAATCCCGCAAGTCGGCTGAGCATCGAGCAGGGCTGACGAATTTGCTGGTGTTGCGCCAATAAAAAAGCCATAGTTTACCAAACATTTCTCGGCAGCCCGCCGCAATTTATCCTCACAATGCGTCCTGTGTTATCGTCAGAGGGCGTGTATTGGGCATCTCCAGAAAGGAGGTGACGCCGCCTCTGGCACAAGCACAACTGGCTGTAAACAGGTCTTCTTTGTGTTCCAAGCCTGGTTCCCGAAAGTGAACCTGTGGATCGATTACTCCTGGCAACAAAGTTAAACCTTTTGCGTCTATCTCCTTATCTGCCTCCAAGCTGGGAATTTCTGGTGCAATCTGAACAATCGCTCCACCCTGAGTTTGGATATCTCCTAAGACAAACTCACCCGTGGGCAAAAGAATACGAGCGTTGCGGATAATCAGGCAGAAGTCAGAAGACATAAGAGAATGCTAAAATTCGTTCGTGATTCTATACTCGCATTTAAACTTGTACAGCTAAATATGGAACCCTTTCGTTAGCATTGGATCAAATCAGCCACTCATCTGATTTTTCCCCTTCCTCCAACTCGTAACTTTACGGTGATTGAACGGCTATGACTCGTGCGCAGGATCAAGAGCCTGAAAAACAGTCTTTACAAAAAGTTGAAAATCCTTGGGTAGAAGCATTCAAGACCATTGGATTGAGTGTCTTTCTCGCGATCGGGATTCGCAGCTTTGTCGCGGAAGCGCGATACATTCCTTCCGGATCGATGCTGCCAACCCTACAGATTAATGACCGCCTGATCGTTGACAAGCTCACTTACGAATTCCGAGACCCAAAGCGGGGGGACATTGTCGTATTTTCACCGACTGAAGCCCTCAAAGCGCAGAATTTTAAAGACGCCTTCATCAAACGTGTGGTTGGTCTTCCTGGCGAAACGGTTGAGGTGAGAGATGGGCGGGTTTACGTCAACAATCAACCTCTACAGGAACGATATATAGAAGAGAGACCAAACTACCAGTTTGGTCCCGTAACTGTATCGCCTAACCAATACCTTGTACTAGGAGACAATCGTAACAATAGCTACGACAGCCACTACTGGGGCTTTGTACCTCGGACAAATATTATCGGGCGAGCTGTAGTGCGCTTCTGGCCTCTCAATCGGCTTGGCGAAATCGACTCTCAACCGTCTGATCCCGCTTCGCTGAATCAGCAGTGAGAATTGGAAAGGGGTTAACAGTGAGTTAGCAGGTTAACAAGTTGCAGGTTAACAAGTTAGCTGGCAAGAAGACTGGGAGAGAATATTTCCACCTTCAAACCTTCAATCTTCAACCTTCAACCTTCAACCTTCAACTCCCTGGACACCAAATTTGCACAACACGACCTGTAAGTGCTTTCCCCAGCCAAGAAGTGTTACTGGAAAGAGATTTGAGAGTGTGCTTTTCAACAGTCCAAGCTTCTTGGGGATTGAAAAGAACAAGTTCAGTGGGTTGCTCTGGAGCGATCGCACTGGGATTTTGTTG
>JBFLZA010000529.1:0-6606 GCA_040756535.1 Cyanobacteriota bacterium | reverse complement strand
TGGCAACCCTGACTGATATCCAGCATCAACTGTACGTCGATTCCCAGCGTTGGACTGAATTCATTAACATCATTGGGCAGCAGGGGGCAGTGTCAGGATTTGAATCTCAAGTTTATCGCCAAGATGGCAGCATGATCTGGATTAGTGAGAATGCCCGTGCCGTTTATGATGCCAACGGGGCACTACTCTACTATCAAGGTTTTGTTGTAGACATCACCGATCGCAAAAAAGCAGAAGCTGAGCGGATAAAATTCACCCAACAACTGTATCAACTTAATCAGGCTAATCAACGCTTTGTTCCGCGTCAATTTCTGCAGCTGCTGAACAAAGAAAGCATTATTGATGTCGAATTAGGCGATCAAGTACAGCTTTTCATGTCCATTCTCTTTGCCGATATTCGTGACTTCACGACTTTGTCGGAAAGTATGACTCCGGAAAAAAATTTCCAATTTATCAATGACTACCTGAGCAATATGGAGCCTGCCATTCGAGAAAATAATGGCTTTATTGATAAATACATCGGCGATGCCATTATGGCTTTGTTTAGTAATAGTGCAGATGATGCGCTTAATGCTGGAATTGATATGTTACATCGACTAGCTGACTATAATACAACCAGGAGTAGGTTGGACTATCCACCCATTAAGATTGGAATTGGCATTAATACGGGTTCGATGATGCTGGGGACGGTAGGGGGGCCCACCCGGATGGATACTACTGTGATTAGTGATGCTGTGAATTTAGCATCTCGCTTAGAAGAGCTAACGAAATTTTATGGGGTGTCGCTGCTAATCTCTCATTACACGTTCATGAATTTACATCACCCGATTGAGTATGCTTTCCGCATTGTTGATCGGGTAAAGGTAAAGGGAAAATCAGAAAGTGTATCGGTTTTTGAAGTCTTTGAGGCTGATCCACCAGAAATCCGACAAGCGAAGTTAATCACAAAATCCTTATTTGAAGAAGCTTTGTTTCTTTACAACAAGCAGGCTTTCCGGGAAGCAGCACAATTATTTCAAGACTGTCTGAAGCTTGCCCCATCAGATACAGTAGCTAAAATTTATTGGGAACGCTGTCAGATCAAGAACAGGGATTCAATGAGTGCGATCGCTGATGTTTCACACTGTGCTGATATTTCGCGTTGCTCTAGCGGATTATTTGAACCCTAATCCCGCTACCTATTCTCCCTTCAATCCAATGAGCGGGCTAATCCCGCCGATTGCTAATATAGTTGCACGTACCTGAGCTGAAGAGAGGGGAGCCGTGGGTTTATTTGAGGATTTCAATCGGTTTCTAGAAAACCGCCTAGAAGAGTTTTTACGCAATAATCCCCATCTAGAGTTACAGGCACTAGAGGAGCAGCTACGAGAGCAAGAAGAAGATACGCTGCGGCTGATTGCTGACTTACAGCTACAAGAAAAGCGATCGCAGGATGATATTCTTGCCATTGCTCAAGATATTCAGCGCTGGCATGAGCGAGTTGAAAAGGCGAAATCCCACGGAAGACAGGATTTGGCTCAAGCTGCCCAAGAGCGAGAGTCCACTCTCCTGCGTCAGGGCAACCAGTCTTGGGGACAAATGGAGGGTATCAAACAGCGAATTACACAAGCCCAAGGACTGCTGCGTCAAATTCAAACCCGTCGCCAAGAAGTGCGAACAAAAGCTAAAGAGGTAGAAGCCGCCCGTGCTAGTGCTCAAGCGCAGGCGCGAGTAGAAACATCGGGTTGGAGCCAAGGTAAGAGTTACAACTCTTTTGTGAGTGGAGCCGATCCCCTAGAGGAGAAATTCAAACGCTGGGAAATGGATGAAGAACTCGATCAACTGAAGCGGAATATGGGACGGTAATTAGCAAAATTTATGAATTATGAATTATGAATTATAAAAAATCATAATTCATAGGTGGTCGTTCCTTGTCTGTTCAGGCAAGTGGCGATGAATGGTAAAAGAGATAGATCGAGTGGCTTGGGGCAATGGTTGGGTAGCAGATTGATTAAGATTAGCCCAGTTCCTTGGCTTAGTGAGCTTTTCTTCGATTGAGGTTGATACTCGATTGCTATCGGATGGGGTAGGGGTTTGCTGGAATGGCCAACCCGAGTATTTGCCATAGTTCGATGCGATCGCTAAAAAGACTCCCGCTAAAATAAACACTGGCAGGGGTACAGTGAAGGGTTTCATCCACTGGTAAAGTTCCACCATCCCGAACAAAACCAGAACGCTAGTCAGCCAAAATCTCATATCGTTCGTCCTGAAAGAAAGTCTTACTCCTTTGTACCCAAATAATAAAAGGCGAGAGCCAATAATGGTCTCTCGCGAATTACAGAATTTTTCAAGTTTTAACCAAAATCAACTATACTTTGGCAGCCGCTGACGGTGAGGCTTTTTTAGAGGTCAAGCGCTCATAAGTGGATCGCATTTTCAGACCCACGAGAACCTGGAATAGTCCAGATCCATTGTTGGAGCCTGGATAATCTGGATGCTTGAGCATTAGCTCGGTCATTTCGCCGTAGAATTTGGTTGAGGTATTGCTGAGGTGACTCTCGATATAGATCATCTCCTCTAGGTTGTCGAACTGACCATCTACTTCCAAAACCGAGACATCGTGACCGAAGTAACTATCCGGTCCATAGAACAACTTGATGCCAGGGTAAGCGCAAGTCAGCTTACGACCACAAGGTCTCCACTCAATGGTTGACCCTTCATCAAACAAGTAAACAGGATCGAAACCTTCCACGCCATCCTTTTGTAGCAGGCGCACGCGGAGGATCTTACTCTCCTTATCGTCTTGGAGGAGCTGCGTGGGTAGAATTTGGATGACTACATCGGCAAACTCCTTTTGCGGTTCAATGTAGGCGGTAAAGTCAGGGCGTCTGGCATTAATCGCAGCGATAACATCTTCGTAGCGGTGACCCCGCTCTGCCATGTCTCGCTGAATTTTCCAGTTGATCTTGACCTCATCACTGATATCTAGGTATACGCTGAAGTCAATGAGCGATCGCACCCGTTCGTCATAGAGAGGGTGAAGTCCCTCAATAACGACAATCTTATTCGGCTCAATCCGCTCCGGTGGGTCAATTGCACCAGTTTCGTGGTTATAAATCGGCTTTTCAATGGCCTGACCGTTCTTGAGCGCTTTAATTTGCTCATACATCAGGTCAAAGTTGTTCGCCTTAGGATTAAGCGCGGTAACTCCCTGCTCTTTACGCTGTTTTCGATCCAGACTGTGATAGTCATCTAAACAGATCACCGTCATGAACTCTTCGCCAAACAGATCTATCAATCGACGCAGAAATGTTGATTTACCGCATCCCGAGTCTCCGGCAACACCAATTAATACCACGCGGTCCAGCTGAGTGGTCATATCTTCCCTCTAACGTAATACATGTTTCTCAAAAGAGTTTTCAGCAAGCCAAATCCTCAGCCTCGGGTCAACCCGTCTGTGTATAGGGCGGCTTTAGTCAACATCACGAAGGCGTGATGTGTTCAAGTACTATCCCTCAGGGAAGACTCAAGCAAGGCCCGACGTAAGTATTTACTACTAGCTGCTGAGAGTGGATTTTACCAAAATGAGATGAGTGATACAAGGCTTAATAATGTAAGCGACATCATATGGCTCACTATTAATGCTAAGGTAGCGCGGGATTTTATGTAAAGAAAAAATGAAATTGACTCAAGATTAACAGTTTTGCAGGTAGAGACTCGGTAGCCTGATGGTGGACAAGTTACGGTTGGCTTTACCTTGCAACCGTGAAACCGGACTGGGCATAGCTTTACAATGATACGCTAAGAGTGCCGTCTTCGGCTCACTTTGCCTATCCAGAATCCGGCTGTGGAGTCGGCTTGTGGGAAAAAGGGCACGTTTTGGCGACCTGTTGTAAGTTTGGTTTGGAGAAAAAGAAGCAATGTACAGTCCTAGCGCGGCTGCGAATTCCGCCAACAATACGGAGTTTGGTACTCGCATGTTTGTTTACGAAGTGGTAGGTCTACGTCAGAACGCTGAAACTGACAAGATGAGCTACCCGATTCGTAAGAGTGGCAGTGTGTTTATCACAGTGCCTTATAGCCGTATGAATCAAGAGATGCAGCGGATTACTCGCATGGGTGGCAAAATTGTCAGCATCAAGCCCTTGATGTCTGACAACGGAGGGAATGGACAAGCCACATCAAAAGCTGAACCAGTAGCTGAACCACAGCAAACCCCGTCAGAAAACAAGGCGAAGCCTATGACTCAATCGAAAGAGAAAGCGGATATTCCCGTTAATCTATACCGACCCAATAATCCTTTTGTTGGGAAGTGTATTGATAACTATGAGCTAGTTGCTGAGGGTGGAGTCGGTACTGTCCGTCATCTTACCTTCGATCTATCAGGCAGCGAGTTGCGGTATCTGGAAGGTCAGAGTATCGGTATTATCCCCCCTGGGAAAGATGACAAAGGTAAGCCTCACAAGCTAAGGCTTTACTCTATTGCCTCCACCCGGCACGGTGACAAAGGTGATGACAAAACTGTATCTCTGTGTGTCCGGCAACTCGAATATAAGCACCCAGAAACCGGTGAAATGGTCTACGGTGTCTGCTCTACTCACTTGTGCAATCTGGAAGTTGGTGGTGATGTAAAAATCACCGGACCTGTGGGTAAGGAGATGCTATTACCCGAGGATGAAAATGCCACAGTCATTATGATGGCCACAGGAACTGGGATTGCTCCGTTCCGGGCTTACTTGTGGCGGATGTTTAAAGAGCAGCATGAAGACTATAAATTTAAAGGCTTAGCTTGGCTGGTTTTTGGCATTCCCTTTACGGCAAACATTCTTTATAAAGAGGACTTGGAGAAGTTACAGGAAGACTTTAGCGACAACTTCCGCTTGACTTACGCCATCAGCCGCGAACAGCAGAATGCATCGGGTGGCAAAATGTACATTCAAGACCGAGTTGCTGAACACGCAGATGAATTGTGGGAGCTGATGCAAAAAGACAACACCCACACCTACATATGCGGTCTCAAGGGAATGGAAGACGGGATTGATGCCGCTCTCTCTGCCGCTGCCGAGAAGAAAGGAGCCAATTGGTCTGACTACCAGAAGCAAATGAAGAGAGCTGGCCGCTGGCACGTAGAAACTTACTAAGGTTTTGTCGCTGGACAACTTGGTTGGCTTTCTAAGTATCATTCAAGATAATTAGCGCGTCTGCGTCTTTTGGCTCAAAGCCTGAGAAGTAGGCGCGCTACAAGTTTTTATCCCCCATTTGTGGTCAAATCGGCTAGGAACCCTTTCTTCCCGAATGAGAGCGGGTTGCTCGAATCCTGATAATTAAGTTAAATTTAATTAAGTTGACGTGACAAGAGCTGGTATTCGCCCTTATGTGCCTCAAAACTCAACGGCTTTGACCCAATATAAAGAGGTAGTAGCGGAAAGTTTGCTGTTGATTCAATAAAGTTTTATAGCTGGGTTTTGTTATTCCTGATGCTTAACCAGGGTTGACACCAGCATTTATCACCAAGATCTAGAGACCAATAAAAGATGAAAATTTCCTGGAGAATCATATTACTTTGGACATTACCGGCACTCGTCATTGGGTTTTTCCTGTGGCAAGGGGCATTTTCTTCATCTGTCGGTGACATGGGTAAAAATACAGCCAGCACTCGGATGACCTATGGTCGATTTTTGGAGTACCTAGATGCTGGGAGAGTCACCAGTGTTGACCTCTATGATGGGGGTCGGACAGCCATTGTTGATGCGGTTGATCCAGAACTCGATAACCGAATTCAGCGCCTGCGCGTCGATTTACCGACCAACGCCCCGGAACTCATTGCCAAGCTCAGAGAATCTGATATCTCCTTGGATGCACATCCAGTTCGGAATGATGGTGCAATTTGGGGACTGCTGGGAAATTTAATTTTTCCGATTCTATTAATTGCTGGTTTGTTTTTCCTATTCCGTCGGTCTAGCAACATCGGCGGCGGCCCTGGTCAAGCGATGAACTTCGGGAAGTCTAGGGCGCGATTCCTGATGGAAGCGAAAACTGGCGTGATGTTTAACGACGTTGCTGGTATCGAAGAAGCTAAAGAAGAACTGCAAGAAGTCGTAACCTTCCTCAAACAGCCCGAACGCTTCACCGCTGTAGGAGCACGTATTCCCAAAGGTGTGCTGTTGGTTGGCCCTCCGGGAACCGGAAAAACCCTCTTAGCTAAAGCGATCGCAGGCGAAGCTGGAGTTCCTTTCTTTAGCATCAGTGGCTCCGAATTTGTAGAAATGTTCGTTGGGGTTGGTGCTTCTCGTGTGCGTGACTTGTTCAAAAAAGCCAAAGAAAACGCCCCTTGCCTGATCTTCATCGATGAAATTGATGCTGTAGGACGGCAGCGTGGTGCAGGCATTGGCGGTGGTAATGATGAACGAGAGCAGACTCTCAACCAGTTGCTCACAGAGATGGATGGGTTTGAAGGCAACACCGGAATCATCATCATTGCTGCGACCAACCGACCGGACGTTCTCGACTCCGCTCTGTTGCGGCCAGGCCGGTTCGACCGACAAGTTATTGTCGATGCTCCTGACTTGAAAGGACGGATTGGAATTTTAGAAGTCCATGCTCGCAATAAGAAACTCGCACCCGAAG
>JBFLZA010000528.1:0-6612 GCA_040756535.1 Cyanobacteriota bacterium | reverse complement strand
GTAAAGTAAGCGTTAGCACCCAAATGCATGGCCAGCCAACGGTGCTTGTCGTTACTGCGAGAGGTGAGCATCACCACAGGAATTTTCAACAATTGAGAATTTTGCCGACGGGCCTGGAGAAATTCAAAGCCGTTCATATTCGGCATTTCAATGTCACAAACCACCAACTTCACGGCTGAACTTTGCTGCAATTGTTCCAACGCTTCCCGTCCATCCCTTGCCTGTAAGACTCGACAACCCCCCCGTTCTAAGGTGAGAGCAAGCGTTCGCCGCAGCGCAACCGCATCATCGACAATGAGAACAGTAGGCGCTTGAGTAATTCTGATTGTTGGTGTAGTCTTGATGACTGAGGAATTTTCCTGAGTGGTTGGCGCACCCAACTCCTTCGATGGAGTTGTGCCCAGTAAATGGGACTCAGTTGTTGTCGCAATACCGATATTACTTTGCCCCAACACCTGATCGACTAAGACAGCACCATCAATGACGGGGATTAAACTTCCATCCCCTAAGATGGTACAGCCGTAAGTACAACTCGGAGGTGCGATCGCAGAACTGAACGGTTTGATTACCAGTTCTTGCTCTGTAACTAAGCGATCGATTTCCAGCGCCAGAATTCGCTGCTCTTGGCGTAGGATGAGCATGGGCAGTGACCAATCTTCAGGAGAGGGGACTGCAACTAATGCTTTACTCAAAGAGGTTTCCGGCAAGGGGCAATTATACTCCAACAGCTGACTGAGCCGATAAGCTGGGACAACTTGCCCCCGCCAGCGTAAAAACCGTTGCGATCCGGTATTTTTGACTTGGTCGGCTTTGGGAATGACAATTTCTTCAACGCTGTCCGATGGCATGGCTAACGCCGTAGAACCGACGAAACAGACGAGTAATTTTGCGATCGTCAGCGTTAAGGGTAGCCGTAAGGTAAAGGTGGTGCCCATTCCCGGCGTGGAGGTGACGGTGATGCTGCCTTTAAGCGATCGCATTTGAGAACGCACCACATCCAATCCCACACCCCGTCCCGAAAGTTCGCTTACCTGAGGTGCTGTAGAAAATCCCGGCTCAAACAGTAACTCAAACAAGCGATGGCTAGCAGTTGTCGCCGCTTGTTCTGCGGGTAACAATCCCATTTCGACGGCACAACTCCGAATCCGTTCAATATTCAGGCCTTGACCATCATCCTTGACTTCAATGATGGTTTGACTGCCTTGGTGATAAGCCCGAATTTCAATTTGCCCTTGCTCCGGTTTCCCCTGTTGCCGTCTGATTTCTGGGAGTTCGATACCATGATCGAAGGCGTTGCGGAGTAAGTGCAGCAATGGGTCGTAAAGTTTTTCTAAAGCTGCTTTATCAACCAGCACACCAGTACCGCTCAATTTCAGATTGACGGGTTTGTGGTAATTGGTGGACAAATCGCGCAATACCCTAGGAAAACGGTTGAGTACTTCATTAAGAGGTACCATGCGGGCCCACATGAGTTCATCCCGCAACTGCTTCAGCATTTGTCGCTGCTGTTCCAGCGTTTTATCCGTCGCCTTGGCAAAGAGGACAATATCATCAACGGATTCTTCAAGGGGCACCATGTCTTCAAGTAGCCCTTGTAACCGGGAATATACGACTCCATAGCTGTCCAATTCTAAAGAGTCAAAATCAGCCTGACGAGTGATGAGTTCACTGAACGACCCTTCTGCTTGCGGAGTTGCCTTGTAACCACTACTCTGGCGATCGACGAGCATTTGGTCGGATAACTCCTGTAGTTGACCCACCATGTTCTGAACTTTGGTGAATCGACTCAGCAGTTCTCGCACCGCTGCCTGTAGTTGTTCGTTTTGCAGGGAAAGGCCGTTACGGTTGATGGCCAACTCACCCACTAGGTTATTCATCCGTTCCAGTCGCTCGGAATCTACCCGCACTGAAAGGGTAGGCGTAGGAGAGGCTTTCCCTTGCTGAATGTCAGCCGATATGGGATTGAGTTCTTTATCCGGTGAGGGAGTCGGTGAAGTCGCTGGGGCGAGTTGATTCCCAACAGGTGGAATCGAAACTAAACTGGCTTCAGGGAGATTTACCGCCGTGGCAGAATTTAACGAAGACGGCAGTGCAGGTATCTCTTGCAGAGGTTGCAACTGCTCAAAGATCTCTCCAATGGATTGAAGCGCTTCTTCGAGGTTTTCTGGGGCTTGTATCGTTAGGGACTCAACCGCAGAAATCTCTTCAGCTGCTTCTTCTGTAAAAGATATTGCTTCAGCGGCGACTTCTACCTCTACAATTACAGGAGAGTCGGTCGGTTCAGTATCTGCATCTGCTTCACAAGTAAGCGCTGTATTCTCAGTCGCTTCTTCGGGAGCAAGTGCAGAACTCTCTGCTAACGTCTTTTCGACTGGCAGGGTTTGTGTATCTTCCAGTACTTCGTCGGTAAGGTTCTCTAGCAGTTCTGGAGTGAGGGCGAAAATTTCTTCTAGCGTTTCATAAGGTTGCGGGGTTTGAGTCTCCTCCGGTACTTCGTCAGCAAGGTTCTCCTGTAGCAGTTCCGGAACATTAAGCGCTTCGGACTCCGTCGCAGACATCGCCTCTTCCGGCTCGAATGTTTGGGTATCTTCCTCTACATCCACAGGATGCTGTTGGAACAAATCCGCCACCCAGTCGAAAATATCCTCTAACTCTTCCTCTTCAAGCGGTTGTGTATCATCCGGTACTTGGCTGTCTGCCGCATCACTCAAGATATCCTCAAGCAAGGAAAGAGTTTTGGGTGTCTCTGCAATAATGGCTGGAGTAGGAGCGATCGCTTCTGGAACTTGTGTTGCAGTCGATGAGGCTAAGGCGAGTAAAGCCGCAGAGGGGTTAATGGGTCCAACACTCGTGCCTTGGGTATGAGCTGCCAGTATCGCTTGTCTAGCAAACTGAAAATCCGTCAGTGCGAGTTGGGTAATCAGTAAAGCGCGTTTGGGGTGAGCATCGAGTGCAGCTAGAACCGTTTTTGCGATCGCACCAAATCCGGGTTGATTCAGCAAATCAGCGAACCCAGCAAACACCTCAGCTTGAGCGCGTAATTCCCCCGCCACTTCGTACTCTTGAGGATTAGCGACAACCGCTGTCAGGCGCTCTAATCCGTCAGCCACATCCACTTCAAAGATCGATAGAGCCATATCCACCCCCAATTCCGACGAACTAGGGATGAAATTATCCGCTTGGGCGAGGGCGTCTCCAAGTCGTTCTTCAATCTGAGCGAAGATGGGTTCTGCTAGGGCTAACGCTTGCTCTGGATCAAAGGAACCTGTCTCAATCTGCTCCATCAGGGGCAAACGTAAACAGTCATAAGCTTGCAGCAGTTGACTTTCTAAGTCAGTATCAATGTCTAAGGTTTCGCTGTAGAGAGCCTTGACGATATTTTCCAAGCGGTGAGCCAGGGTTTTAATCGCTTCTAGCTCAACACTGGCAGCTCCTCCCTTCAAGGAGTGGGCAGCTCGCATGATACCGTGGATTTTGGCAGTGCTGTGTTCCTGCCTTAAGGTGAGTAGGCCCGCTTCGATCGCCTGCAACAGTTCGGGAGCTTCTTCGATAAAGAACTGATAGGCTTGGTCACGAATTTCAGGATTAAGTGCCATAGTGCAAAGGGTTGAAGGTTGGAAGGAAGTTTAAAGGTTGGAAGGTTGAAGGTTGAAGGTTGGAAGTTGGAAGTTGGAATGTTGGAAGTTGGAATGTTGAAAGTTGGAAGTTGGAATGTTGGAATGTTGGAATGTTGGAATGTTGAAAGTTGGAAGTTGAAGAACAGAACCTATAACCTACTAACCTTCAACCTGTTAACCTACTAACCTTCAACCTGTTAACCTACTAACCTTCAACCTGTTAACCTGTAACCTGCTAACCTTCAACCTGTTAACCTGCAACCTATTAACTGACTTTGAACTGACCTACTTCCTCTTGCATCGCGTGGGCAACTGCCAGCAGTTCCTTAAAGGATTCCGATACCTGGTTAGCGCCTTGTGAGGTTTGAGATGCGATCGCAGCAACGTTGGTCATGGTTTTGGTAACGCTGTCAGAGGCTTGGGATTGAACCACTGTTGCCTGGGCGATTTCCTCAACCAATTTATTAATCTCAGTACTTGCGGTCGTAATCTTGTTCAAGCTTTGGCGGGTGGCATCCACCAAGCGTGTTCCTGTGACTACCTGCTCAGTACCTGCTTCCATCGCCGCAACTACCTCGTTGGTTTCCCCTTGAATCTCCGCAACCAGCTTTTCAATTTCGCTCGTCGCTTCTGCTGACTGCCGTGCGAGCGATCGCACTTCATCCGCAACCACCGCAAAACCCCGTCCTTCTTCCCCTGCGCGTGCTGCCTCAATCGAAGCGTTAAGCGCTAGCAAGTTGGTTTGAGCGGCAAAGGTGCCAATCAGGTTGACTACTGTGGAAATCTTTTGAGACGATTCTCCTAAGTGCTTGACTTTTTTGGCTGTTTCTGCTACTGTTTCACGGATTGCCAGAATACCTTCTACTGTGCGGTTCATCGCCGCATCCCCTTCTTGCACCGTCTGAGCTGCTTCTTGTACAGCTACCTCTGCTTTTTGGGCGTTCTCGGAAACGATTCGCACCATTTGCGCCATTTCTTGAGCTTGTTGCAGAGCTGATCCAATTTCTTCCGCTTGCCGCAAGGCTTCTAGGGATAGCTGTTGAACAGAACGCTCACTGGTGCTGGTCGTTTGCGCCACCTGACCGGCAGCTTGTTGCACCTGGGTTACAATTTTCCGCAAGTTACCGACTGTGGCATTGTACGAGTCTGCAATGGTTCCGATTTCATCAGCCGTTACCTTTGCCCGGATGGTGAGGTCGCCTTTACTGATGGGGTCTACTTCCTGCAACAGTTCTAACGCCCGTCTTTGCAACCCTTCTTTCAGTCCGCGCTGCTCTTGGGCTAGTTTCTCCGTTTCTTCTAAGAGCATTACCCGGTCTAAAGACAGTCCCATCTGAGCGGCTAACTGCTCAAGGAAACTCAGTTCAATTTGTTGCCAATCATGGGGTTCATCACACTGATGAGCCATTAACAAACCATAGGGCTGACCTTCATGCAGAATCAGCACCTCTGCACTTGCCTTAACTTCTAGACGTTTGAGAAACTTCAGATACTCAAAAGGAAGATCAGCATCGAGGATGTTACTCGTAGGAGCAACATTACCTTCTGTATAAGCTTCCCTTAGCTCCTCTGTAATACAAGACTCCCGGATTTCGATCGCCCGGTGCAACCCTGCCGCCACTGCTTCTGACAAAACATACTCGCCATCTACTGGATTGAAGCGGTAAATAACGAGTCGGTCTAGGTTGAGAATATTGCGGGCGTCTTCCAGAATCTTGTTATACAGATTCTTGAGTTCTTGGGAGCTAAAACTCCGAGAACCTGTCACTTCAGCCAAGAGGTGAGATTGTTCAACGATTCGTTCTTGTGCCTGCACGAATTCTTCTAGCTGGTCGGCCATCTGGTTGATGTTGGCTGCTAGCGTCGCGAGTTCGTCTTCCCCTTGGACTTGCATACGGGTATTTAGGTTGCCCTGACCAATTTTCTCCACGGCTTCAGCCGCTGCCAAGATGGGACGTGTACCCCGGTTAGTGGCGTAAGCAGCGATCGCACCTACTGCTACAGTTGCAACTGCCGTTCCCAAGGACAGAGTCAAAAGTAACTGTCGTTCAGCAGCAAAGGCAACTTCTGTAGGACGGGTGATAATCAAACCCCAGTCTAAGTTATACGCCGCCTTGAGTCTTAGAGTAGGAGTGTAAGTTACGACCTCTTGCCTCTGTTTATGGGGAATGATTACACTCTGATACTCAATGGTGTCAGTATCCTTAATTTGACTGAACAGTTTGGGAAACTCTTCTTCTTGCTTTTTCCCAATCGCTTCCTTGTCTGGAGATAAGGCAATTTTGCCAGAAGCATCCATAAAGTACAGTCCTAGCTCCCGCTCAGCTTCGATGTTAAACACGTCTAGGAGAACATCAAGGGGGATACGGGTACGGATGATAGCAATGGTCTTGTTTGTGACACTATCCTTGATTGGAGCAGCCATGTAAAGGTGGCTAGTACCCAGAGTTTCAGATTTTCTGGGTTCAGTAATGAACAGGCGATCCGTTTTCAATACTTCTTGGAAATAGTCCCGGTCGTAGTGATTGGGTAGAGCTTCACTCTGAGATTGTGCTAACACGTTACCTTTAAGGTCGAACACGGCAATACTGTCGTAGATGCCGTAAGTTCTGGAAAAGTGGTTTAGGGTCTCCTCTTTGGCCGCACGAGTGCTGGTCTCTCTTAATTTGGAGTCGGTGAAGACATCTAACTTAGACAGGATCTCAACGTCTCCAGCACGCTCTTTCATGAAGAGCAAGAATTTATCTTTGATGTCCCCAGCATCACCTCCTTGGAAATTAAAAACTTGCTGCTTATACTGAGCGTCAACCGTGAAATAAGCAACTGACCCAATCAAGATCACTGGAACTGCACCCAAGGCGATCGCCAGAGCGGTTACTTTCACCCGCAAGCTTTCCGAGAACCACTTGCGCCATTGCCGCTGTGGGCGACTATAGGCTGGAGGCAACGGAATCGGCGGCATCTCTAGTTGAGAGAGTGGAACAGCTTTTGGCTC
>JBFLZA010000527.1:0-6656 GCA_040756535.1 Cyanobacteriota bacterium | reverse complement strand
CGAAGTCCGTCGTCTTGGCCGCACTCTACTCATATTGATTCACCCTCCTTAATAACTGTTGTCTAGTCAGCATCCCTCTACTTCATTGAACGTTGGTATTGCAAGACTGTTCACAGGGCAGACCTAACCCCCACAATCCCCCCTTCTAAAAACCTGATGCTTTTTCCCTATCCAGTTCCTAAATCATCCCACCACAGGAAGAGGAGTCAAGAAAAATTTTTGTCTACACGGGGACAGGAGAAGCGGTTAACCCAACAGGCTTGCCTAACCTTACCTCTATCTTTCTATTTGAGATTTTGTCTCGTTAGCACTCACCCGTTAGGGAACTCATTCCTCTAATCCACGTATGCGAACTTACCATTGAAATTAAGCCCTCTTGAAAAGAGTTCAGCTATCAGCCACACAATTGATTCTCTTACAGCTAGAAGTAACCAACAATTAAGGCACAACATTTTTGAGTTTACCTCACTAATATCATGACAATATGTACACGGAATACTAAGGTAATAGATGCTACCGACTGAACTGTTAATTAATCGGCAAAATGGGGAAACGATTATCCCAAAACGGTTGCCCATCAACTCCGAGACTTGTGCGATCGCAACCGAGTTAATCACCTGTTTCCAAAACGCTGTAGGTAGCACCCAAGGCAACCTCGACCGACAGTTATTGGAATTTGAAGGAGATAGCCCCGATTACCGCCTCAAAAGGGGTTTAGCCCATATTCTCAAAAGTAGCTTCTGTACCTTTGAAATTGTCAGTCCTCTAGAACCCAAGGAACTGCGGGAGAAAGTTTTTGTCCTTGCTGCTAAATCTGTTCCCAGTCCTCAAGCAACAGAGGCAACGTTGGAACAGTTGAGTATTGCCCTCTCTCAAGAGTTAAACCGCGAAGTTCTACCCCAGCAAATTCGCACAGGACTTTATGCCGATTTGCAGGAGAATCGCATCCTCACTCAATTTGATGACCCCGCACCGGAGGCATTGTTACACCGCTACAACTTATCTCAAGTACAGGGAATCTTCTATCGGGCAAGTTACATGACGCTGAATGCTCACCGGAACGTTCCTGGGGAGTATAAACTGTTATTCCGCTATTTGAAGCTGTTTGGGCTGATGAGTTACATCGAAGGTGATGCCGACCACGGCTTTACTATTACAATTGATGGCCCTACCAGTTTATTTAAGCCGAGTACGCGCTATGGTTTAGCGATCGCCAAGCTGCTCCCAGCCTTACTGCACGTTACCAAATGGAGTCTGACGGCGACCCTACAAAACCGCGACCCTTACACAGGCACTCCTAAAACCGGGCGTTTCAGCCTCACTGACCAATGCGGTTTGGTGACTCACTATCCTCCCGGTAATACCTATGACAGTATGTTAGAGGCATCCTTTGCCAACCGTTGGGACTCCTTAAAAACCGACTGGGTACTAGAGCGAGAAGTTGACCTCATCCCCATCCCTGGTAGCGTGATGATTCCCGACTTTCGCCTCGTTCATGCCGATGGGCGTACTTACTTATTAGAAATAATCGGTTACTGGCGACCCGAATACTTACAAAAGAAATTTTCTCAGGTGCGTCGAGCTGAATGCGACAACCTGATTATCGCCATTTCCGAGCGTCTAAACTTGGATAAAGCAGGCGTCAAGGTGGAGAATATACCCGTAAAAGTCGTTTGGTTTAAGGATAAGCTTTCGCCTAAAGCTGTATTGGAAGTTTTAGATGGATGATTTCGTTGAATACAGACAAAGTATTAGCATAACAAGATGCTAGTCTGGAGCTAGAGCAATGTGAGGTGATCGCTCTGTTTAAAGTTCGACTCTATTGTGGTATATAATTAAGCCGTTTAAGGGATGTAATCGGAGCTGCCGATGCTGTTGGGTATCGTTAAAATTTATGGAGCAGTGATTTGGCCCCTCCTAATATGATCGGAAACTTCCCCCGTATTAGTGATTTACGCGCTCGCCACACGGGTTGGGATAAACCAACCCCTGAAAACTTAAAAGATATTGGCACCATTGAGTTTTTCTGGCGGAATTTGTTCGAGGCAATTTTCCATCCCAACCAGGAAACCTGGGAGGAACATTGGCAACAGCTTCATAATTTAATTCTCGAACGCTGTCCCAATAATGATGAGCGTAGTACTACTCTTGCTTACCTAGAGAATGTCAAGAAAGTGATGAAAATAGATGAGGACTGGACAAAGCGTTGGAAAAGAGTGTTGATTTATTTGGAAAATACGAGAGACTGGGCAAGGAAATCGATTATTAGAGCCTGAGTACTAATTCTATTGATCAGCCTAATTGTGTAATTATACCTAAACACTCCTCCTGTCAAGAGAAGGTCGCTAAGGGGACTAGAAGATAGTGGCCATTACCAGCCAGTGCATGGGTTGGCTAGAGAAAAACAGTGGAATCGGTTTAAAAAATGCGATCGCGTGAAGCGTGACGCGCAAGCTCTCTTCGACGAAGTGAGCGTCAGCGCTGCTGCGTTTGCAAAGCATGGTGCGTAAGCAGCAAAGCGCAGAGCGCGAGTAGAGTATGAGCAACACCATTCTTATTAATCCGACGGCAAGACGTACCACTTGCAGCGCAACAAGAGCGCTAACGTTAACGGAGAACAGTAACTCTCCTGATGTCGTCATCACGTTGGAGAAAACAAACGGGAACGGTTATTCTCTAAGAACGTCTCCCCTTCAGGGAAAGGCGAACGCCGAATGGGATAGCTTTGCTTCGCTTTACTGTTAGCACTAGCTTGGCTAGCGTTTTACGCACCAGGCTGGCTGTCGTCCTGCTGCGCTAACGCAAAGGCTTCAATATCATAGCTGAAATTGTTATTGGAGGATATATTAATTCAGGACTTACGCTACTAGCGAGCTGAAATACCAAATTCCAATAAATACACATCAAGTTTGTAACTTGCAAAGAGATTGATGGTTCAGCTAAGTTGGTAAGCCCTAAAAAGCCTGGGAATTTTTAGGCAGAACACAGAACGTGAAGCAAGAAACTAGCTTATTAACATGGTTTTGGTGGCTAAGGAAGTGGGTTCGCCAAGTCTTTTTGGGAAGGCGCACCCAAGAAAAAGTTTTAAAAATTATTGAGCGAACTTATTCCCATGATGATTTAAGTGTCCTTGTTTCTGTGGAACGAGATTCTCCAGGTGCGGTTGGAACTTGGTATATGTACCGCCGAGACTATCCTCGTGTCAATCTGCTGATTACTCTTGATAATTTGGCAGCGCTGAGAATAGCTTTACGCAAAAGTCGTCCCCAAGGAAGTGAGATGTCAGATTTTGAGCGCTCATTAATTCATCAAGATGCAGTATTCAGGACTCATCGCTTTAGTATTCAATGGATTATCAAGCTCAAGAGTTCTCGCACTATATTTAGTATGATTGGTACCTGGGATGCCGATCTTCAAGGCGATACCTTTGATCCAAACGCTCCATCAATTACCATCTTCAGGTATCTGCTGCGAGAAGCTTTGAATTTGCAGCCCATTCCTGGAATGCAGTGGCGAGCAAGGATGGCTAATTTCCCTTGGACTGAGAGTGTGCAAAGCTACGCTCAAGCTGTAATCGGGGAAAAACACAAGTGTTATATCAAGAAAATGATTGCGTCTCCCAAACAGTAGAAAAACCCATCTTGCATCATTCGTACTCAGCGTAAGGTGGCTTAATAAGTGATCAGCGTAGGGTGGGCACTGCCTACAGAGGTTGAAAAACTCATTTTAGCGTTGGTATACAGTGCCCACCCTCAATCTAAAAGCTTTTTTGAGTACAGTGCAAAATCTGCATAACCCTAACTTTGCATTAGGTTACACCTACAAAGATCGGCTAAAATTTCAGCAATTAAAAATTCGTAGTTCGTAGTTCGTAACCCGTAATTACTATTTAGCTGGAGATTTAAACCTCAACTGAATATAGACAACTTGTAGAAATCCACTGTCAGGGCGTCTGTACAGGGGATTCTAACCCGTCTTTAATTACGTTAGCGAAGCGGGACAACTTTATTACGAATTTCTAATTACCAATTCTGTTGACTACCACTTTTTATAAGAGAGAAACTTACCCGACATAATCACTTTAACGCGATCGCCTTTTGGGTCTTCCTCTTTCTCCACATCCAAGGTAAAATCAATAGCGCTCATAATGCCGTCACCAAATTTTTCGTGAATCACCGCTTTCATCGGCATTCCATACACTTGCATAATCTCATAAAATCGATAAATCAGTGGAGCAGTAGGAATTACTGGATCTAAAGACCCTTTTACGGGAAACTCTGTAAGTTCTGCGGCAACATCAGGTTCTAACCCTAATGCATGAGTTAGTTTACTCGCCTCATCTTCAGAAGCACTAGCTTGACGGTAGATTACTGCGGCAATCCACACTTCGTCACGTCCAACTATTTTTTCTAAATCAGCAAAAGTTATCCCTTTTGCCTTTTTTGCCGCCAAAAGCTTTTGGGTGATTTCTAAAATTGCCATGCCACGCTCCTCATCGTTACTGTCATCTTGGACAGCTAGGTAGCCTTATTCAAACCGTTAAGTAAACCTAAAACTGTAGCATTTTATACATCTGGATTCTGCAACAAACAAAACAGACACCCATGAACGAGAGTTCACAACACTCATGATGAAAATTCTTATCCCTTCTGCCTTCTGCTGTCTGCCTTCTGCCTTATTTTCAAGTTAGATGCCCACGCAAGTAGAGCGCACAAACATTGCGAAGAAAATCCTTCTTCCCCTGTTCCCTGTTAAGGAGTTCCCTGTTTCCTATTTTCATAAGACATAATAAAAAGGCAAAAGAACGAAATTCATCTTTTGCCTTAAAACAATTACTGATGCATTATTGCAGGTTCACGCAATGCTGTACTTTTACAGCCTTTATTACCTATCTACCGAACCCATAATGATGTCAATACTGCCAAGAATCGGCATGATATCGGCAACCTTCACACCCCGCACGATATGAGGCAAAATTTGCAGGTTGACGAAATCAGCAGCGCGAATCTTCCAACGCCAAGGGAAGACATTATCATCCCCAATGATGAAAATACCCAGTTCCCCTTTTCCGCTTTCAACACGGACGTAGTGTTCACCAGCAGGAATCTTGAAGGTAGGAGCAATTTTCTTACCAACGAACTGGTAGTCGAAGCCGTTCCATTCAGATTTCTTCCCTTCCATCATCCGCTTCGCTTCCAAGTTTTCATAAGGGCCACCAGGTAGTCCTTTCAAAGCTTGGAGGATAATCTTAACTGACTCGCGCATCTCGCGAATCCGCACTAAATACCGGGCGAAGCAATCCCCTGCCGTTTCCCACTGTACTTCCCAGTCAAAGTCGTCGTAGCACTCGTAGTGGTCAACTTTGCGTAAATCCCAGTTCACACCGGAACCCCGCAGCATTGGGCCAGACAGTCCCCAATTAATCGCTTCTTCACGGGTTATCGTGCCGACGCCCTCTACCCGTCGCCGGAAGATGGGGTTGTCGGTAATGAGACGCTCGTACTCGTCTACTTTGGTCATAAAGTACTCACAGAAGTCAGTGCACTTATCCACCCATCCGTAAGTTAAATCAGCAGCTACCCCGCCGATGCGGAAGTAGTTGTTGTTCACCATCCGATAACCTGAGACGGCTTCCCACAGGTCATAAATCATCTCCCGTTCGCGGAAGATGTAGAAGAACGGCGTCTGAGCACCCACGTCAGCCATGAATGGCCCCAACCACAGTAGGTGGTTAGCAATCCGGTTCAACTCCAGCATGATGACGCGGATGTAGCTGGCGCGTTTGGGCACCGGGATATCTGCTAACTTTTCTGGGGCGTTGACGGTAATCGCCTCATTGAACATGCCTTCCGCATAGTCCCACCGACTGACGTAGGGAACGTACATGATGGTAGTGCGGTTCTCGGCAATTTTCTCCATACCCCGGTGCAGATAGCCGATGACCGGTTCACAATCGATCACATCCTCACCATCGAGGCTGACAATGAGTCGCAGCACTCCATGCATGGAAGGATGATGCGGCCCCATGTTGAGAACCATGGGATCTGTTCTGGTTTCAATTTTTGCCATAAATCAGCAATTTCCCCTTTGGCGCAGGTTAGACAGTTGCAACAAGAGACAGTTAGCTTTTGTTATTTAACAATGGACAACAGACAACAGACAACGTAGAAAGTCGCTTATGGTTTTTATCTGATAGCTTTATGGCAGTAGGTCTGTTACCAATTTATTGAGTTTTGTTGCATCTTTAATTATATGGCGGAGATAGAGGCTCAGGGAGTGAATACACTAGCGTTTCTACACGTTCCCGTGTTGAGCCAAGAGTTAGTTGAAGGATTGGCTATCCGTCCGGGTGGGCATTACCTGGATGCGACAGTGGGTGGAGGCGGACACAGCCAGTTGATTTTAGAAGCGGCAGCAGATGTCCAAGTTACAGCAATTGACCGAGATACAGATGCGATCGCAGCCGCAAAAGTCAAGTTAGCACCCTACATAGAGCGCGTCCAGTTTTGGCACGGTAATTTTGCTGATTACAAGCCGAGGGATATTTTATTTGATGGCATTATCGCTGATTTGGGCGTTAGCTCTGCCCAGTTCGATATTCCAGAGCGAGGCTTTAGTTTCCGCCATACCGCTGACTTAGATATGCGGATGGATCA
>JBFLZA010000526.1:0-6686 GCA_040756535.1 Cyanobacteriota bacterium | reverse complement strand
CTTTAAGTCTTCTTTGGTCACTCTCACTAAAAGAATAGCGACTATAGGCCGTAAAGTTACTGGTAGCGCTGATCGGGTGATAAGGAGGATCGAAGTACACAAAATCATCGCTGTTGGTAGCGCACTCAAGAATATCCTCAAAATGCCTAACCTCAATTTGCGCCTTTTGAAGGGCAGCAGAAACTGATATTAATAAGGATTGATTACAAATTTTAGGATTTTTATACTTCCCGATGGGCACATTGAATTCACCTTTAGAATTTTCTCGATATAAACCATTAAAGCAAGTTTTATTGAGATAAATTAAACGTGCAGCCTTCTCAATAGGGAGGAGATTCCTAAATTGCCTTACCTCATAATAATGCTTCTTACAATGCTGAAGCTGATGTGCTTCTAAAAGAATGATTAACTCATCAACGTTATCCCTGACACAACGATAAGCATTCACGAGTTCAGGATTAATATCCGTCAAAACGGCGGAGGCTGGAGTCATATAAAAAAAGATAGCACCCCCTCCCAGAAAAGGTTCATAGTAAGTCTTATAGTCTTGAGGGAAGTAAGGAATATACTGCTGAATAAGCTTGCTTTTGCCACCAGCCCACTTCAAAAATGGGCGAGGAGCAACAGTCGGCTGAAAAACGGTAGGCATTTATCAAAGAACTAGCGGATTGATAGAATCTCTATTTTCTCTTTTTATCTTCATCTGTGTCCTCTAGGGTCAAAGGGATTTATTATCAAATCGAGTGAGAAATCACAGCTAGGTAGAAGCTAACTCCCTTTAAGCCTGAGCTGGAGATGCCTGATGCGACCCACCCCTCAAACGCGATCGCAAAACGTGTATAGTAGGCAGTCGTGCAGAATGTCAGAGCAATAGCACTTTACACGAATCACAGCCGTAACATCTTGGCTTGTCGATCGCGCCCACAAGTGCTACCAGTTAAAGATGGGCTAGTAAAACTTTTAAAAAAAATGAAGGATTTTTTGGAAAACGTCTCTCGCTACCCCCGCTACTTTATCACCGTCCTCTTGGGGGTCTTCTTTTTCTTATTCGAGCGCATGAAGCCTCTATTCAAGCGTCCAGTGACCGCGATCTCGTTAATCGGCATCTTAATCAGTAGCTTTTGCTTCATTGCTCTAACCCTCCGCGCTATGCTGGGATTGAGTCCGGTATAAAAGGGCACACTGCCTTACCCATTCCCTAAGGCAGTAGCGACTTCTCCCAGCACCAAACACCGTGTGGTGTGGGGCTTGGGCGATTAAGCTAAGTGTGAATATCCCTTTTGGTGGACGTTACAAAGAGCGAATAGCTATAAAAATTCATTTAGTCTACTATAAAGCAGATCCTTAGTAGCGACTGCCTGTAGTGTAACAAAGGGGGCCTTATGGCTACAAGTCGCCGTGTTTCTCGTGTGGCTTCGCTGATTCAGCAAGAAGTCAGCCAAATGGTAATCAATGAAATCAAAGATGACCGCGTGGGGGCTGGCATGGTGAGCGTCACTGATGTGGCCGTTTCTGGTGACCTCCAACACGCCAAAATCTATGTGTCTATTTATGGCACGGAAGAAGCTAGGGCAGAAACAATGGCTGGGTTAAAGGCAGCCACGGGTTTTGTCCGTCGCGAATTGGGTCAGCGGATTCGCCTGCGCCGAACCCCAGAGGTGGTCTTTATCGAAGACCGAGCTCTAGAGCGTGGCGATCGCATGTTGGCACTCCTCAATCAGCTGAGCGAAGAGCGCCAAAATAAGGGACTAGAAGACGATATCCCTGAGGCGGAAGATTGAAGTCAGTATCGAAGCAACTACCAAATATAAATGACCTCTCCCTAGAAGAACAGGTCGCACAGATGGTTGTAGTGCGAGCCTCTGGTTACCTGTTCGATCACCAAATTCAGTATCCCGCTTGGGAACCCCCAGCCGAAACATTACACTATTGGCTGCAAGAGCTGGGTGTCGGGGGCGTGATTTTGTTGGGAGGAAGTGCAGGTGAACTAGCATTGCGATCGCAACAACTCCAAGACTGGGCAAAAATCCCCTTGCTCATTGCTGCTGACATTGAAGAAGGAGTGGGTCAGCGCTTTGCAGGTGCGACTTGGTTTCCACCTCCAATGGCAATTGGGACAGTTGCCTTTGAAAACCCCGATCGCGCCCAAATCTATGCCGAGCAAATGGGAGCCATTACCGCCCAAGAAGCTTTAGCCATAGGTATCAACTGGATACTGGCACCCGTCGTTGATGTTAACAACAATCCCCTTAATCCCGTTATTAACGTCCGGGCGTTTGGTGAAACTCCAGAAGCAGTCAGCAACTTGGCTGGTGCCTTTATTCGGGGTGCCAAGCAGTATCCTGTGTTAACAACGGCCAAGCATTTTCCCGGACACGGTGATACGGCAACCGATTCCCATCTGGATCTACCCGTGTTACCTCATACCCCCGCACGGTTGGCGACGATTGAACTGCCACCGTTTAAGGAGGCAATCCGCGAAGGGGTCGATGCGGTAATGAGTGCTCACCTCTTAATCCCCGCTTGGGACCCACAACGTCCCGCAACTCTGTCTCGACTGATTTTGACGGAGTTGCTGCGAGACTGCTTGAAATTTGAAGGATTGATTGTTACAGATGCCTTAGTGATGGGCGCGATCGCCAATCGCTATGGCGCAAACGAAGCTCCAGTAATGGCAGTAGAAGCCGGTGCTGATATTATCCTGATGCCTGCCAACCCAGAAGAAGCGATCCAGGCGGTATGTGATGCGGTGAGAGCAGGACGCCTTTCACGGGAACGCATTCAGGCTTCTGTAGAACGTATTTGGCAAGCTAAAGCTAAGGTGGGTCTTCAAGCTGGATGCAGGAACCAGACTTCTATTTCGACCGGCAAAACTCCTTCTTTTCTCCACCAACTCGCGCAACCCACTGCCTTCGCTACAGTTGCAAAAATTTTACAAGATTCCCAGCAAGTTGGCGGCACCCTGCCTTTATCGCTAGAACCTAGCGGCAACAGCTCTCATAAGTTACGAAATCTGATTGTGGTGGATGATGTCTTAGCCACTTGTGACTTTTTGGGAAGGAACGCCCCAGCGGTGGCTGTACCCCGACAGCTAGGCTACGAACTGTTATTGGTTGACCGCAATACCCCGCCAACGATGGAAAATGGCAGTCATGCGATCGCTTCCTACTCGACGCTGCTGCAACTGTTCATTCGGGGCAACCCATTTCGCGGTAGTGCTGGATTGTCACCAATTGCTGACGAATGGTTCAAAAAACTGTTAAGAAATAATAATCTCCAAGCGTTAGTCATATACGGTAGCCCTTACGTCTTAGAGCAGTTCCTGCCTGCCTTGCCCACCGCTACACCGTATATATTCTCGTATGGACAGATACCCCAAGCTCAAGCGATCGCTCTTGAGGTGTTGTTCTCTCGATCCCTTTCTCTGAGTGCTTTTACTCCACTTGTTTGATTTTTGTTAAATTTATGGACTGATTCTTTACTCGCTCAACGGGTCGGTTCCGCGCTCCAATTGGGTAAAATGCTTTTCTTGTCAGGATTTCATCCTAAAGAGGGAAGTATAAACCCTGACATGTGCTTTACCTTTGGTAATTTTTATTAAACATAAGAATTAATTCGTAACTTTCTATACTGAAGTAAATTTATTTTCACGCTAGCGAATATTCGATTATATTTAATCGTAGCTCTGTTATTTCCCTAGGTATTACCCATGAGTGTTAACACAATGCCATCTACCCCCGCTATCCAGTACTCTATCGATGTCATCCAAGACGAAGCTCGGCATCTAGTGGAAAAGGGAGTCATTAGTCGTCAGCAGCCTATCTATGTCCTTTGCCAGTACATTCCTGCAAGGGAGTGGGTTTGTGTTGAGTGTGAACTAGAGCGCTGTGACTTTTTGCTTAGAGACCGTATTGCCGACCTGATCGGTTCTGAAGAGTGGGATAACGATTAAGATTGCTCAGTTCCTCAGGAGACTAGAGCATACTCCCTAAAAACAATGGCTTGGCTTTTTGAAAAACGTTTAATTTAGGTTCCTGAGCGCAAATCGGAAAAGGGTTAATATAAACTATTTGGCTGAGGTTTATTGACAAAACTTGAAACGAATTTTTGTCCTTTTAAGCATTAAGGGTAAGTGCGCCTCATTAGGCTTGCTTATTCTATCATTCAGGCTAAGACAAGATAGGTTAGTGCCAAGCCAAACCTTAATTCAGAGGAAATCTCATCGACTTTTTGATCAAAGCCTTGAACTAGAACTTTATATTTTCTTGAGCCTCCTCAGATATATTGTCTTTTGCCCTCCCCTGGCATCCCCCTAAAGATAGAGTGATTTCTACCTCAAGCGTGAGGTCATACCCGCGTATGAGCCTGTGTGCAAAGAAGTGACTCTGAAAAGTACAAATGGGGGAAGCCTCGCGCTAAGAGTCTTCTACCCCATTAAGAGTTTCCTAAATAGCAATCAACTGCTCGCAGTCTAACTATCGGAGCGAGAGCTACGTAGCGTCTCTAACTCCGTGCGGATAGCCGCGATTTGCGTCGTCAGTGCTTCTATCTCTAACTGCACGTTGGGTGAAGTCGAGGTAGGTTGGGGTGTTGTCACGGCATCACTCGGCGTTCCCGTTGCGGGGGAGCGATCGGGATTATTTTGTTGTCTCCAGATTTGCTCTATCAATCTTCGGGCTTCTTGCTCAGTTATTTCTCCTTTCTGTGCCCACTCAGCTATCCGTTCACTTAACTGCGACCTCAGCTGAGACAAGCTTTCTTCGCGCTTTTGAGGATTTTGCACGGTTTCGACGAGGGAAGTCGTTGCCCCCAAAGAGACACGAAATCCAGTTTGCAGTAAATCCAGAAGGATGTTGGAATTCATCGAAGTCGTTAGTCGCTATTTGCTGAGAGTTTTCGGTGGAATTAGAGAGTGCCTATCCAGGTAGCTTTTGCTGAAAACAGGCTAATTTATCCTTGATAACGCTGCCCATTGTACAGCAGTAGCTAGAAACTCACCAGAATTTCCAGCGACGGAGACCCCTGCACTTCTATACCTCTGACTTTTCCTTACTTTTCATGGGAAGTCTTGAAACTCCCAAAGGGAAGGGATACTTTTGAGGGCAAGGAGGGCAAGGGGGACAAGGGGGACAAGGGAAACAAGGAGACAAGGGGGACAAGGGAGACAAGGAGGACAAGGAGGAGCAATTAATGTCTTAGCCTACTTGCTCGATAAATTGATTGACATCCTCAATCACGCGAGTCAATTCTGCTTCCGTACTCAGGCGGATACGATCATCGCGGAGAGTCAGTAGGACTTTGGCAGCGAAAGGGCTGGGCCAGATGTTGGGATTACAAAAAATCTCAAGGAATACATCCCCCGAATATTGATACTCCATTGGTTTTTGGGGACTGGGTTTACTGCCACCTGAAGCTTGAGCAACGGTTTTCAAGCTTTGCATTAATTGGTCGATCGCTTGTTTTAAGTCTCTGGCAGCATCAGCAGTAAACCTGAATGAAACAGAACCCTCGACGAGGTTGAGTGTGAGTTGAGTAGGAGGCATAAGCAATAAATCTTATTATTGAGCTTTTAATGCGAGAAGCTGTAACTAAGTTCCTGGAAAAATTTACCAGAGAATTAAGCTCATCGGAGAGCCATGATTAAAAATAATCTCAAGAAGCCGCTAAATTCCTGCTGTTAACGAGAACTCAACTCAACCTTTAAAAGCGGCGTCAAGCGTGGGACAGACTAAACTAAATGCCATAGATGTTAATGAGCAATTGGGGGACATCTATGGTAAAAGATAACCGCTCTGAAGTTCGTAAAGTTTTACTCATTACCCTGCTGCTCAATCTAGTTGTCATGGGATTGAAAGCAGGTGTGGGAATGTTGACAGGGTCTCTCAGCCTACAAGCGGATGCCTTGCATAGCGTGACTGATAGTGCAAATAATGTTTTAGGCTTAATTGCTAGTCGATTTTCATCCCCTCAACCCGATCGCGATCATCCCTATGGTCACCAGAAATATGAAGCCTTAGGAGCATTAGGCATAGCGGCTTTTTTAGGCATAGCTTGTTTTGAAATTCTCCAAGGAGCTATAGAGCGGCTTTTCCAGGGTCTTACCCCAGTCAAGATTTCTGCCTCAGAGCTGTGGTTACTGCTGATTGTATTGGGTATTAATATTTTCGTCACCTACTATGAGCGGCAGGTAGGCAGGCGGGTGAGTAGTCCGATTTTGATTGCTGATGCTCAACATACGATGAGCGATGTTTGGGTGACGATTACTGTCCTAGCGGGATTAATTGGAGTCTGGCAGGCACAAGTATTAAATTTGCCTCAACTCCAGTGGATTGATGTAATTCTTGCCTTCCCGGTCGCTTTATTAGTATTTGGCAGTGGCTGGAAGGTATTGAAAGACAACTTACCCTGGCTAGTGGATGAAATGGCGATCGCACCGGAAGCGATTCGGGATGTCACCCTGCAAATTCCTGGCGTCATTAATTGCCACAACATTGCTTCTCGCGGATTACTAGGGCGTCAAGTCTTTATCGAAATGCACATGATTGTAGAAGCTAACGATGTGGAAACCGCTCACAAAATTACTGAAGAGGTCGAATCTCGATTAGAAGAACGCTTTAGTCCTGTTCGCATTTTAATTCACGTCGAACCACCGTCTTTCCAGTCTGATCAAGTCAGTTTTTAGTCAG